>JAFAMK010000274.1 GCA_019233415.1 Vulcanimicrobiota bacterium | reverse complement strand
GTCCCGCTCAGGTGGTGGACTCGACCGCCGCCGCCACAGCGTTCATCGCAAGTGCATGGCAAACGTTCGGATCACGCATCTCCATCGCGCTCGGAGCCACTGCCTTCACCAGCCTTTCGCTCTGGGAAGCTGTCGGGGTCGTCCTTGCGGTAATCCCGGCGTCCGAACTCATCCTCGCAGGGATCGCGACGGCCGGGCTGATCGCGGCGCTGTACGAAGCATATGTCTGCATCGGCGGGAATGAATAGCGCGGTGGTGGAGGACGATGAGCCAGAACCCGTACCTTCGTAAGCTCGTCCTACGGGGCTACGTCAAACTTGTCGCGTTCCTCGTCGGGCTGTGCCTGCTGTTCCTGCCAATGGTGCTCGTCCCTGGGCTCGGTGGCGTACGAACGACCCAAGTTGCGTGCGGCGTGATGGGACTCGCTCTAGCCGTTTGGCAGTGGCTACGCCGGGAATGGAGCTTCGCCTTTTGTGCAGGACTGGTCGCGTGGAGTCTCGCGTCGATCGCGCTCGCATACATCGTCGCGATTCGAGACCCAAACGCTCAGGCGGCGAAGGACGTCTTGATCGTGTTCGTCGTCGGATTCGTCTGTTTTGGGCTAGCGCCGACTTCCTCTCGACGGCCAACTCGTCGATGACACGACCATGAAGCGCCCTGCTTTCGGGCTTCTGCTTCTCCTGATAGCGTTTGCGCCGGTTTCGGCGGCGCTGCCGCCGGTCGCTGGGGCGCGGTGCTACGGCAAGAGCCTCCCGCTTCAGGCGAATCTGCCGTTAGGCACGTCGTCGCCGGAAACTGACGTGATCGACATTCACGTCATTCGTAGCGCGGATGGTTCGCGTATCGCCGCTTGGTACTACACGAACCGCTCTGGTGACCGCTTCGTCCAGTTTGTAGCAGGGCAAGGTCCGTATGTCGCCGGACTCTTTACCGGTGCCGCTGCTCGGCGTACAGCAGCGTCGATATCGGTGAATCCGCCCGACAGTTTCATCCCCGTGGACCGGAATGACGCGATCGCATTCGAGCGCATGGGGCGCGGCGTACTCGACCCGTGTTTCTCGCATCCGCTCGGAGGGAGCCGGGATCGATAGCGCTCGTCAACTCTTCGCGATGGCTTCGTTTGTGCCCGTGTCGCGGTCGGCGTGGAAGCCGTAGGAGGAGAGGGCGATGCGTAGGGCTTGTTCGACGTGTTCGTTGGGGAGGCGATTCCGTCGAGCGAGTTGTTCGACGGAATCGCCGACCAGGAAGTCGAGGAGTACCAGAAGGGGATCGAGTTCGATTCGGGAGTCGAGCATCGCGACGACCTCATGGGAATAGCGGTTGGGGCACGGGGACCCTGCGCCGCGACGCGACGGAACGACGATACGGCGGGTCAGCCGGTGATCGGGGGGACCATCGCTGCGACGACGGCCGCGAGAACGAGAGCGGTGAGCATTGGGGCACCTCCGGCGGGCGTGGTTGAGACGCCCGGATCGTAGCGGTCGGACACGCCCGGCCGCGAGGTGCGAGTTAGGTAGAAGCTCCGCTGAGCCTGTCGTTACATGGGCTCGGCGAGGATGCCCAGGCTTCGGGCACGGCTGAGCATCTCGATCCGGCCGTGGACTTCGAGCTTGGCGCTCGCGTTCCGGATATGGGTCCGGATCGTATGGGGGCTGCGGTTGAGGAGCGTGGCGATCTGCGGCGCGTTGCGGCCCGAGGCGAGGAGCCTTACGATCTCGACCTCGGTTTCGGTCAGCGGGCCGACCTGCGGACGCAGCGCCAGCCGTTCACGCACGGCGTCGACGACTTGGGCGTAGCCGCGGACGCTGGTCGGCATCCGGCTCGAGTGCACCGCGGTCGAGCAGAGTTGCAGCAGCGCGGCGACCTCGGCGTCGTCGCGCAAGAACCGCGCGTCGGCGGCGCGCCGCCCGCGGACGACGTCGCCGACGAGGTCGCCGGCGATCGCGCCGAGCGCGCGTGCGAGGCGGCAGTATCGCAGTTCGTAAGCGGCGAGGTTTCGCTGCGGACGCGCCGAGGCCGAGATCGCTTGGCGGCTGAAGCGGCGTGTTCCGTCGTCGTCGCAGAGCGCGATCGACACGAGCGCGAGCAGCGCGCGGCACAGCGCGCGTTCGCTATCGCTTCGTCCGACCGTGTCCTTGAGAACGATCAGGACGTTACGGCAGGTCGCGAACTCACCCGCCCAGGCGAGGCGCAGCGTGTCGGCGATGCCGCGCGCAAACCGTTCGCGGTACTGCTCGGGAAGCGGTTCCGCGTCGAGGGCGGTGCGCACGGCGGTCATCTCGTGCGCGTCACCGCGTTCGGCGGCTAGTTCGTACGCCGCGACGCGCGCCAAGGTCAGGCACGAGACATCGCCGCCCAGCTCCGCTTCACGCGCGAGTGCGCGCGCCTCGCGCCACGCCGCTTCGAAGTCGCCGGTGAGACTGTAGTACGTCGCGTACGCGACCGAGTGCAGCGTGCACGCTGCGCGGTGCGCCGACAGACGGCGCGCAGCGCGCAGGCCTTCCGCGACTTCTTCTAGTGCTTCAAAGGCGTCGCTGCGGTAGTATGCGGCCATCGCGAGACGTTGCGACACACGCAGGCGCAGGACATCGTCGTCGAGCCGAGCGGCGCGCTCGCGCGCGGCGGCGGCGTGCTCGCCGGCGAGGCGCACGTTGCCGGTCGCGGCGTCGACGATCGCGCGCAGCGCGAGCCGTCCGGTTTCGAGCGCCGGATCGGCGACGCTCGACGCGATCACCGTCGCGGCACGGGGGAACAGCCCGCGCGAGATCAGCAGGGGGGCGAGCAGGTCGAGCACGTAGGGGCGGTCGGCCGGCGACGCGGTCTCCGACGCGCGGCGCAGCATCGTCTCGGCGCGCAGCACGTCGCCTTCGCATTGATGGACGACCGATCCGAGCATCAGACCCGCCGTGCTGGTACGTTCGGATCGTGCCAGCATGGCTTTGACGTCGTCGTATGGTGCTATTGCACAAACGTAGTATGCCGCGGGAACCCTGGGGGACGACGTGCTCCAGGCTTCCGATTCTTCCGCGACACCCGGCCCGCGTAGAGTCATGGTCGAGAATTACCGTAGAGTGCTGTCTACCTCCTCGCAACAACGGGCTACGATGCGCAAAAGGATGGCCACGCCCTGTTATGCGTTGCCGCATGGGGCGCGGAGCTGCGTCAATACTGCATCGGACGGCGCCGTCGGCGCGCGTATGCGGCGAGAGGTACGACCTTGTCGGAGCGCGGGGGCGCGGGCGCGGCGACGTCCTTGAGGGCGAAGAGCCGCTCGAGGTCGGCGCGGGTGTAGCTGGGCTGGCCGAGCCGGCGGCGTACCTCGGCGCACAGCTCCAGGAATGCGAGATGGGGCTCGTCGTCGGGGTCGATCAGGGCCGAGACGCCGGCCGGAAACAGGTAGGCCATCCGTGGATACTACGTGGACGGGGTGTCAGCAGACTGGCACTTGAGGTTTGCCCCGGTTGACAACGGACCGCGGGTCATGGTACCACGGTGCAACGATGTTCGCCCGACTTCTCGTCGTCGTTATTAGCGTTCTTCTTGCGGTTCCACCGAACCGGCGAGCAGCTTTCGCATAGCGACGAACGACAAGTCGCACCAGATGCAAAAGCCCCTCGCCGGTAGGCGAGGGGCTTTTTTCTTCACTCCGACCCGGAGGATTCGATGGAAGCCTACTACGACCGCGACGTCGATCGCGGCGCACTCGACGGGAAGACGATCGCCGTCATCGGCTACGGCAGCCAGGGGCGCGCGCACGCGCTGAACCTGCACGACTCCCGCCACGCCGTCGTGGTCGGCTTGCGGCCGGGCTCCGCGAAGCGCGACGAAGCGCGGCGCGACGGGCTCGACGTGGCGTCGATTCCGGACGCCGTCGCGAAAGCCGACGTCGTCATCCTGCTCATCCCCGACGAGGAACAGCCCGGCGTCTACCTGCGCGACGTCGTGGAGCACCTGCGCCCGAAGAGCGCGCTCGCGTTCGCGCACGGCTTCGGCATCCACTTCGGGACGATCGTTCCGCCGAGCGACGTCGATGTGATCATGATCGCACCGAAGGGCCCGGGGCGGCTCGTGCGGACCGAGTACGAGGCGGGACGCGGCGTCCCGTGTCTCGTCGCGATCCATCAGGACGCGACCGGCGAGGCCCGCGCGATCGCGTTCGCGTACGCGGCGGCGATCGGCGGCGGCCGCGCCGGCATCCTCGAGACGACGTTCCGCGCCGAGACCGAGACCGATCTCTTCGGCGAGCAGGCGGTGCTGTGCGGCGGGCTCAGCGCGCTGGTCAAGGCGGGGTTCGAGACGCTCGTGGACGCCGGCTACGCGCCGGAGATGGCCTACTTCGAATGCCTGCACGAGGTCAAGCTGATCGTCGATCTCATGTACGAGCGCGGGATCGAAGGCATGCGCGACGCGATCAGCAACACCGCGAAGTACGGCGACTACACGCGCGGCTCGCGCATCGTCAACGACGCGACGCGCGCGGAGATGCGCAAGATCCTCGGCGAGATTCAGAGCGGCAGTTTCGCGCAAGAGTGGGTCGCCGAGCACGCCTCGGGGAAACCGTCGTTCCGTGCGTTCCGCGAGGCCGGCGCGAAGCACGAGATCGAGCACGTCGGCGCGGAGCTGCGTGGACTCATGCCGTGGCTGAACGGCGGAGAGACGGCGGCCCAGGCAGAGGACGACCTCCGCTTCCGGGTCCTGTAGAGTCCGATGAACGGCGCGCAGGCCGTCATCGCGGCGCTCGAACGCGAGGGAGTCGAAACGATCTTCGGCTACCCCGGCGGAGCGATCATGCCGCTCTACGATGCCCTCTACGAGCATCCGGTGCGGCACGTGCTCGTGCGCCACGAGGCGGCCGCCGTGTTCGCCGCGAGCGGGTACGCGCGCACATCAGGTCGCGTCGGCGTGTGTTGCGCGACTTCGGGACCGGGTGCGACGAACTTGGTCACCGGGCTGCTCGACGCGATGATGGACAGCGTTCCGCTCGTCGCGATCACCGGCCAGGTACGGACCGAGCTGATGGGAACCGACGGCTTCCAGGAAGCCGACGTTTGCGCGATCACGCAGCCGATCACGAAGCGCAACATGCTGGTGACGAGCGCCGACGCGATCGCGCCGACGCTGGCCGAAGCGTTCGCGCTGGCCCGCGCCGGCCGGCCCGGCCCGGTTCTGGTCGACATCCCGAGCGACGTCCTGAAGGCCCAGACCACCACCGACGTCACCGCCGCGCCGACGAAGCCGTTCGGCCGCGGGGGTGCGGGACCGCGTGTTTCCGATGCCGCGGTCCGCGAGGCCGTCGCGCGGATTCGTTCCGCGCGGCGGCCCGTCGCGATCATCGGCGGCGGCGTGCGAGCCGGCGCCGTCGACCTCTACCGGATGTTCGTTGCGATGCTCGGCCTGCCGCACGCCGCGACGATCAACGCGCTCGGCGCGGCGGCGCCCGGTGATTCGACCTATCTCGGGATGCTCGGCATGCACGGGCTCAAGGCGGCGAACAAGTCGGTGCAGCGCGCCGACCTGTTGATCGCGCTGGGGATGCGGTTCGACGACCGCGTCACCGGCAAACCCGACCGCTTCGCACGCGAGGCGAGCGTGATCCACGCCGACATCGACGCGACCGAGTTCAACAAGATCGTCGGCGCCGACGTCACGCTGCACGGTGACCTGCGCGACACGCTGCGCGCGCTGATCGACGAACTGACCGCCGGTCACGTCCCGCGTTTCGACGACTGGGCCGCCGAAGCGCGACGGCTCGGTGGGCCGCTGCCGAGCGACCGCATCGGCGACGGCGTGCTCTCGGCGACCGACGTGCTCGACCGCTTCTTCGCCGCGGTCCCGGACGACGCGATCGTCACGACCGACGTCGGGCAGCACCAAATGTGGGCCGCGCAGCGCGCGCGCCCCGCGCACCCGCGCCGCTACGCGACCTCGGCCGGACTCGGTGCGATGGGCTTCGGCTTTCCGGCTGCGGTCGGTGCCGCGTATGCGAACCCGACGACGCCGGTCTTCGCGATCGTCGGCGACGGCGGTTTTCAGATGTGCCTGCCGGAGCTCGCGACGCTGCGGCGCTACGACGTTCCGGTGAAGATCGTCCTGATCGACAACCAGAACCTCGGGATGGTCCGTCAGTGGCAAGAGCTGTTCTTCTCCGAGCGCTACTCGGCGACGAACCTTTCCGACAACCCCGACTTCGTCGCGATCGCGCGCGCCTACGGGATCGACGCCTATGCCGTCGACTCGCCGGACGGTGCCGACGCGGTGATCGCGCGCTTCATCGCGGCGCGCGGGCCGGCGCTGCTGCACTGCGCGTGCCACCCGACCGAGAACGTCTGGCCGATGATCCCCGCCGGCATGACGGTGGACGACCTGATGGAGGCGCGCGCGTCGTGACCTGCGACCTGACGCTGCGCGACGTCCGCTCCGTCGCGCGGATCGTCAACCTCGCGGCACGCTTCAACTGCCGCTGCGTCCACGTGTCGGCGAACGCCGACACGCTGGTCAGTGCGCGCTTCGCGTTCTCCGGCAACGAGATCGCGCTGGCGCGCCTGCGCGCCCAGATCGACCGCATCGTGGCCTACGAGACCGTGGTGCAATGACGCCGCGCGCACTCGTGCTCCGACTTCGACTTCGACGTTCGCTCGTTCTCCGCGACTAGCCGTCTTCGTCGTCCCCACGTCACCTTGTGTCGTGCCGGCCCCCGCGAAGCGGGGCCGGCTTTTTGTTTCGGAGCCAACCATGATCGACCGCTACCGACCATTTCCGCCGATCCCGCTGGCCGACCGGCGCTGGCCGAACACGATGCTCACGCGCGCGCCGCTGTGGTGCAGCGTGGATCTGCGCGACGGCAATCAAGCCCTCGTAGAACCGATGGGCCCCGACCGCAAGCTGCGCATGTTCGAGCTGCTCGTGCGGATGGGCTTCACCGAGATCGAAGTCGGCTTTCCGTCGGCCTCGCAGCCGGACTTCGACTTCGTCCGCCAGCTGATCGACGAAGACCGCATCCCCGCCGGCGTGACGATTCAAGTGCTAACGCAGGCCCGCGAGGATTTGATCGACCGCACCTTCGCGGCGATCGACGGCGCACCGGTCGCGATCGTGCACGTCTACAACGCGACGTCGCCGCTCTTTCGCCGCGTCGTCTTCGGGCTCGAACGGCCGGGGATCGTTGGCATTGCCGTGCGCGCAGTCGAGCACATCAAACGGCGCGCGGGCGAGATCGCGCCGCGCACGCGCGTGCGGCTCGAATACTCGCCGGAGACGTTCTCGGCGACCGAGCTGGACTTCACCAAAGAGATTTGCGAGGCGGTGATGGACGTCTGGCGGCCGACGCCGGACGATCCGGTCATCCTGAACCTACCGGCGACGGTCGAGGTCGCGACGCCGAACGTGTACGCCGATCAGATCGAGTGGATCGGCCGGAGTCTGCGCGACCGGGCGTCGGTGGTTCTCAGCGTTCACCCGCACAACGACCGCGGTACCGGCGTCGCCGCGGCGGAACTGGCGATGATGGCCGGCGCGGACCGCGTCGAGGGAACGCTCTTCGGAAACGGCGAGCGCACCGGGAACGTCGATCTCGTGACGCTCGCGCTGAACCTCTACTCGCAGGGCGTCGATCCGAAGCTCGACCTCTCCGACGTTCCTGCGATCGTGCGCACCGTCGAAGAATGCAACCGGCTTCCGGTTCATCCGCGCCATCCGTACGGTGGCGAGCTGGTCTTCACGGCGTTTTCCGGCTCGCACCAGGACGCGATCAAGAAAGGCTTCGCTGCGCTCGCCGCGAGCGGCGGTGACCGCTGGGAAGTGCCGTACTTGCCGATCGATCCGAAGGACATCGGCCGCACCTACGAGGCGGTGGTGCGCGTCAACAGCCAGTCGGGGAAGGGCGGCATCGCGTACGTCCTCCATGCCGAGCACGGCTTCGATCTGCCGCGGGCGCTGCAGGTCGAGTTCAGTCGCGAGATTCAGGCGCGCGCCGAGGCATCGGGCGGCGAGATCGCGCCCGACGCGATTCGTAGCGTGTTCGAAGCCGCGTACGTGTGGCCCGGCCGGCTGCGCCTGGTCGGCTACCAAACGACGAACGATGGGGTCGCCGGGACGCCGTGCACGATTGATGCCATCCTGAGCGACGGGACCGTCTCGCGCACGATCTACGGCGACGGGAACGGCCCGATCGACGCGTTCGTCGACGGGCTCGCACGCGCGCTCGGCGTCGCCGTTCACGTCAACGACTACCACGAGCACGCGCTGCGCGCCGGTGAGGACGCGTCGGCCGTCGCGTACGTGGACCTTTCGGTCGGCGGCGCGACGCGCTGGGGCGTCGGCGTCGACCCAAACATCGTCACCGCCTCGCTCGCCGCGATCGTCAGCGCGCTCGCGCACACGATCTCATCGCTGGAACCCGCTCGCAAGGAGACCCCGCATGCCGCGCTCGCTGTTTGACAAGGTCTGGGACGTGCACGTCGTCGAGGAGTTGCCCGGCGGCAACGCGCTCGTCTTCATGGACCTCGTCGTGGCGCACGAGATCACGACGCCGCCCGGCGCAATCGCGATCGAAAAGGACTTCGACGACCGCCTCTACGCGCCCGACCGCATCGTCGCGATGATCGACCACGTCGCGCCGGCGAAGGACTCGGCGACCGCGCTGCAAGCGCATACCATTCGCACATGGGCGAAGCGCCAGGGAATTCGCTTTCACGACATCGGCGACAACGGCATCTGCCACGTCCTCGTCCCCGAGCGCGGCTACGTCACGCCGGGGATGACGGTCTGCTGCGGCGACAGCCACACGTGCACGCTCGGCGCCTTCGGTGCGTTCGCGCTCGGGATCGGGACGACCGCACAGGCCGGCGCGATGCTCGCCGGCTGCCTGATCCTGCAGCGCCCCAAGGTGATGAAGGTCGAGGTGACCGGCGAGCTGCAGCCCGGCGCGACCGCGAAGGACCTCGCGCTGACCGTCATCGCGACGATCGGCTTCCGCGGCGGGACCGGCTACGTGCTCGAATACACCGGCTCCGCAATCCGCGCGCTTTCGATGGAACAGCGGATGACGCTGTGCAATATGGCGATCGAAGCTGGAGCGACGACGGGGATCATCGCCGCCGACGAGACGACCGCGGCCTACCTCGCCGCGACGCCGAACGCACCGGCGTTCGCGCTCGACCTACAGGCGGACCCCGATGCGGACTACGCGGCGAGCGTGACAATCGACGCCAGCGCGATCCGCCCCGTCGTCTCGTGGGGGACAAACCCCGGCGAATGCTCGCCGGTCGACGGGATCGTCCCGCTCGACGCACCGGCCGAGTCGCTCGCATACATGGACCTCGCACCCGGCCAAAAACTGAGCAGCATCGCGATCGACCAAGCCTTCATCGGCTCGTGCACAAACTCGCGCATCGGCGACCTGCGCGCCGCCGCAGCGGTCTTGCGCGGACAGCACGTATCGGTTCCGACGATCATCACGCCCGGCTCGCAAGCCGTGCGCCGTCAGGCCGAGCGCGAAGGCTTGCACGACGTTTTCCAAGACGCCGGCGCGCTCTGGACCCACTCGTCGTGCGGCCCATGCCTCGGCATGTCGATGGGCGTCCTCGCACCGGGAACACGCTGCGTCTCCTCCTCGAACCGCAATTTCCCGGGCCGCATGGGCGACGGCGGCCGCGTCCACCTCGCCGCTCCCGCGGTTGTCGCGGCGTCCGCCATCCTCGGTCGCCTCGCGTCACCATCCGACGTCCTTCGACAAGCCGCCCTTCGACAAGCTCAGGATGACGGG
>JAFAMK010000122.1 GCA_019233415.1 Vulcanimicrobiota bacterium | reverse complement strand
CGCTGACGAGAAAAGAAGGGTGAACCTTGTCCCGTCATTACCAAGTGTTGGGTAGTGTTCGGCGGTTGATTCTACGATACTGTGAGTGAGGGCACGAGCAAGCGGGACGTTCGTGGGCTGGAAAGACGGGATGTCGATGTACCACGGTGCAATCGCGCGGCGCGGAGACGTACGCCTCGCGAGTGCTCTCACGGAGCGGACCCGCGAGCTCGCTAACAACGCGCTCGCGTTTGTCGCGCCCGCGGAGCGGACCGTGGCTGCCGAGATTCTCGCCCTTCGGTTCGTCGAGCGCTTTGCGGGCGCGGTCGAGGCGGCCGACTGGACGGTCCTGCTGTCCTGGGTCGACGCCACCTGTCAGCAGTACGCGGGAATCGTGCCCGTGCCCTCAATCGTCGGCGCCAGCGCACGCGCCGTCGGCGCGGCCCTGGGCGCGTCGTCCGGAGTCGGTCTTCCATCCGGCGAGCTGGACGTCGTGCGGGCGGAGGTCGAACGGCTGGCGGCGCGCCCACGGCTGGTCCGCGACGCGGCCCGCCACGAGGCGCTCGACGAGATCGACGTCGCGCTCGACGACCTGGTCGGCCGGCTCGACGCGAGCGACCCGCTGACCGCCGAGCACTCGCGCGCGGTCTCGGCCTGGTGCGCGCGGCTCGCGAAGCGGCTTGCGCTCGCCAAACACGACGCCGTCCACGTGACCCGCGCCGGGCTGGTCCACGACGTCGGCAAGATCAAGACGCCGGTCGACATTCTCAACGCGCCGCGCGCGCTCGACGAGGCCGAGATGGCCGAGATGCGCCGCCACGCCGAGCATGGCGCGGCGATCGTCGCGGAGGTTCCGCTGGTCGCGCATCTCTCGCCGGTGGTGCGCAACCACCATGAGCGCTTCGACGGCCGCGGCTACCCGGACGGCCTGCGCGCGAGCGGAATTCCGACCGCGGCGCGAATCGTCGCGGTCGCCGACGCCTTCAACGCGATGATCGGGCGCCGCCCGTATCGGCCGCCGTTTCCGCCCTCGGTCGCGCTCGAGCGCCTCGAAGCGAACCGTGGCACGCAATTCGACCCCATCGTCGTCGACGCCATGATCGACGTCGTTACCAATCGCAGCACCACCGCCCGGGAACACGACTGATGCTCGACCGCCGCCGCACCACCGCCCTCACCGCGCTCGCGCTCGTGGCGTCGCTCGCCGCCTGCGCCGGCGGCGGTGGCGCGCTCGCGCCTTCGGCTGCTTCGCACGGCGTGATCGCGCTGAACCAGTCACGCGCACTCCCGGCCGACTCGCCGACCCCGACCCCGACGCCCGCCCCGCTGCTAACGCAGGTCGGCGAACTGCTCGGCAACGTCGTCGGCTGCGCGGCGTCGCTGACGACGGCGGGCTGCCACCTGCTGCAGAACGCGAGCGCCGGCGCGACCGCGACGTTCCAGAACGGGCTCGGCGCCGCCGACCTGCGCGCGGCGTACGGCCTCGCGCCGGTTCAGCCGGGCGCGGTCGCGAACGGCCCGGCGATCGCGGTCGTCGTCGCCTACGACAACCCGAACGCCGAACACGACCTCGCCACGTATCGTGCGGCGTTCGGCCTACCGGCGTGCACGAGCGCGAACGGCTGCTTCGCGCGGCTCTTCAACGGCGGTGCGCTCTTGAAGCCGCAGCAGTCGGCCTGGGCGATGGAGTCCGACACCGACCTTGCGATGGCGTCCGCCGCGTGCCCGACGTGCAAGCTGATCCTGGTCGAATCGCCGAACAGCGAGATCAGCACACTCGCCCATGCGGAAGACCTCGCCGCCGCGCAGCACCCGGTCGCGATCGGCAACAGCTACGGCGTCCCCGAGAACCAGCAGGCGCGCGCGTTCGCATCGCACTGGAACCACCCGGGGATCGCGATCACGGCGAGCGCCGGCGACGCGAAGACGCCGACCTTCCCGGCGACGCTGTCGTCCGTCACCGCCGTCGGCGGCTCCGTCCTCGTGAAGGACGCGACGACCGCGCGCGGCTGGACCGAAGCCGCCTGGGGCAACACCGGTGCCGGCTGCAGCGCCACCGAACCGCGCCCGTCGTGGCAGACGAACGCTTTCGGCTGCACGAACCGCGCCGTCGCCGACGTCTCCGCCGTCGCCGCCGCCAGCCCCGGCATCGCGATCTACGACAGCAACGCCGGCGGCTGGATCGTCGTGAACGGCACCAGCGTCGCCGCCCCGTTCGTCGCCGGCCTCTACGCTGCCGCCGCAGACTACCCGGCCACCGCAACCGGCGCCGCCCCACTCTACGCAAACGCCGCCCACCTCAACCCGCTTCCTGCCGGCACGTCGTACACGCTCGGAACCCCGAACGGCCTAGCCGCATTCTAACGGCCGTCTAACGACCGCGGAAAATCGCCCTAGGTACATGCGAGCGGTTGCCGAACCGTCACGCTCACGATGATAGGTAGGCTTTTTTCCGTGCTCATAGCGGCGGCGGCTTATCCATGCGGCGTCCCGCCGCAGCAGGGGCCGCAACCGCCGACCGTGGCCCAAACGAGCGTCTCCGCCGGGGTGGGTGTGCCGGCTGTTGTCACCATTACCGGCGGTGCGGCCAATCAGTCGACCCTGTTGATTGCGACGTGGGAAACACAGGTCGTCCAGAACGAGCCGTGCTCAGCGCTTGGACAACCCAACGTCCAAGTATCCGGTGCCGACTTGACCGTTACGTTCCCGGTAATCGTGCAGCCGCTCGCTAACTGCGAGCTAGGGTTCCAGTACGGAAACTCGGCCTATACGGACGTCAACGTGAACTTCCCGGGGGTTCCGTAACGTGATGCCTCACGTTCGGCTTGCCGGATACTGCGCGCTCGCTGCGATTCTCGCCGCTGCGGTTCTTGCGGGCTGTAACGGTGGGGGTGCGACCGCCCCGTCGAGCTTCACGGGCGTTGCCGCGCCGACGCCAATACCACTCGGTCAGC
This sequence comes from Vulcanimicrobiota bacterium, assembly GCA_019233415.1. Taxonomy (GTDB): domain Bacteria; phylum Vulcanimicrobiota; class Vulcanimicrobiia; order Vulcanimicrobiales; family Vulcanimicrobiaceae; genus Vulcanimicrobium. The sequence continues at coordinate 5,903 of JAFAMK010000122.1, read as the reverse complement.
CCCTGGCAACGACCGTCCCACTCGCCGCCGGTTCCAATGCCACGCTTCCGGTGTTGGGAAGCGTGGGCACCACGATTTCCGTGACGTCCTCGATGCCAGCGGGGACACAACTTGCGGTCGCCGAGGCGCTGACGACGCCCGCGCCCTCGTCGACCGCGATGCCGATGTTTCGGATGGCGATCACGCCGAACGCGAACATCCCGCTCGGCGGCATGTCCTTCAGCTTGAGCGCGCTGACCAGCCTTGGTAATGCCGTTGTCAACACGGTCGCGAGCGGCAGAGGGGCGGCAGCCCGGGCTCGCCACATCAAGGACACGAACTCGATGATGACGGTCGTGCAGCTGTCGGACTCGCAGAATCTAGGTCCGAGCTTTGCCTTCCATCTGCCGGCCGGGGCTGACCCGACGTTCGCGCTTTCGTCCGCGTTTCTCGGGTATCTGAGCGCGCACGGCAACGGGTTTCCGGCGGGTGACTCGATCGTCATGACCGCGACGCTCGCTCCGCCGCCGACGACCCCAAGTCCGACGCCCACGCCCACCGCTACGCCGACGGCCACGCCCACCGCTACGCCGACGGCCACGCCCACCGCTACGTCGACGGCCACGCCTACCGCTACTCCGACGGCCACGCCTACCGCTACGCCGACGGCCACGCCCACCGCTACGCCGACGCCCGTACCAACCGCGACGGCGACGACGCAAGTCAACATCTACTCCAGCTCGCAGCTCGTGCCGATCGCGCCGATCGGCGATCTGCAAAGCTCGAGCAACATCTCGCTGCCCGGCACATTCACGGGTGCCAGCGGTCAGCTCATGACGATCACGTCGAGCGCCGGCTACAACTTCGCAAACCTCACCGTGCCGAGCGGTAAAACCGCGCTCTTCTTCGTGACCGCATCGTTCTCGGGCGGCAGCGCGATCACGTTCGGCTCCACGAGCCGCACCTTCACGATCGATGCGAAGACGACGTCGATCGCTCCCGGCTCGACCTACACGGTGTCCTACTCCTTGAACGGAACCGCGTTCTCGAACTCACCGCTGACCGCGACGGCGACGTCGATCTCGAACAGCGGCGGGACGTTCGGTGAAATCAACACGCTCACGCCGTTCAACAACATGACGCTCAACCCGAGCGACGTCGTCGGCATCGTCGTCTCACACTAACCGCAGAGTCGGTGGCGTGTTCTCGACGACACGCCACCGACGTACCTTGTGCCATGCGCGCCAGTGTGCTATCGTCCCCGGCAGCATGGTCTTCCCCGCCGGCCGGATTGCAGTCGTCGTGCGGATCGCCGGTTTTCTCGTGTGCTCGCCGTTCCAAGCGTTCGCATACGCGACGATGACCGGAAGCATCGGATACGCTCTCGTGCTTGCGTACATCCCCGCGGCGGCGGGATTCGTTGGGCTGGCGAGCCGCCCGCTGTCGGACGTGATCGCGAATCGTGAACGCCCGCGGTCGGAGCTCTCGGGGAAAGGCGCGATCGTCGGGATGGTGGCGGTCTTCGCTGCACTGCTCGTCTTCGTTCCGCATGACACCGATCGCACGAAGCTCGCCGCGGTATTCTTCGCGGGCGCGCTCGCATACTACGCGCTCGGCAAGATCGGTTGCGTCGCGCTCGGATGTTGTCGGGCGGAAGCGCCGTTCGAGACGTACGTTTCTTTGCCGGTACTGGAGACGGTTGCGAGCTTGGCACTCGGCGCCCTTGCACTCGCGTCATTGTACGCGACGCCCCGCGTTCGATTGATCGCGTTCGTCGTCATCGCGCTCGCGTTCGCGTGCCTGCGCGTCCTTTCACGCTGTGTTCGCGGGGCAAGCTGGCCGGTTGCCCTCCGCCAGCTCGACGCTCTTGCCGCTTTCATCGTTGCCCTTTCCGTGGCGCTCGCCGCGATCGCCGCAGAATGAAAGCTGGTTGGAACACTCGACCTAGGTCACGGTCCGATCGCAAGCCCGGTGAGCCCGGCGGTCCCGAACCCCGACCCCGAAAGCGCAAACGAGAGCTCTGGCGCGCTCAGCGGGAAGAACGGGGGCGTGAAGACGATAATCTGTTGCGCACCCGCATTCCCGACGTAGAGATTCCCTTTGCTGTCGAACGCGACCGCGACGGGGTCGTTCATTCCGTTCGTCAGCGCGAACGCCGGCGTGCTGGATGCGGTGATCGGCAGGTTGTAGACGTCGACGTGCCCGTTCGAGTCCGGGACGAACAGCTGCGTCGCGTTCGCGGCGATCGCTCCGTAAAAAGCGCCCGCGATCGGCGCCGTGTGGACCGGTGTGCCGGTGTAGGGCGCGGCATACGCGTAGACACTCGTCTGGTCAACGGCGTAGAGATTCAGCGACGGGTCGAGGGCGACCCCGTTGATGACCGGCGAACCCGGCACCGGGATCGTCGTGGCCGGAACCGAGGCGTTGCTGAAGGGGGGCGCGTATTCGTTTATTCCTGCATGGAGCGAGGCGGTAAGGAGGTTGCCGGATGGGAGGAACACCATCTGGTGCGCCTCCGCCCCCACGTTCGAGATCGTCGCCGTCGGAATGCTGCCCGCAGAGAAGGGCGCGGAGAAGAAGGCTAACGCCCCGGCGCCACCCCCGATGGCGACGTCGCCACTCGCATCCACCGCCACCGCAACAGTCTGCTGGTTCCCCAAAAGGACGAAGTTCGGCGTCGTGTTCACGGTCAGCGGAAGCGTGAACTGCGTAGCGCCTTTGTTCCCGCTGAAGCTGGTTGCGTAGAGGTGCTGCGGAGCCGGCGTAGGGGTCGGGCTTGGCGTGGGGGTCGGTGTTGGCGTCGGAGTCGGCGTGGGCGTGGGGGTCGGCGTCGGCGTGGCAGTCGGCGTGGGCGTGGGGGTTGGCGTCGGTATGGCGAGCGTCGAGCTCGTCGTGAAGAGAGCGAACGCATAGGTGCGGCCGGCGACGAGGGTGACCGGGATTCCCGAGGGCGTCCAGGTCAGCGTCGTCCCGACGACCGCCGCCGTTCCTTCGATCGTGGTCCAACCCGCGGCGGCGCTGCCGGGGTCGTAGACCGCGACGTACGCGCTTCCGGCCGGCGGCAGCGTCGTGCCGGCGGGGAACGTCATCGCGAACGACGGCGTGGTCGTGTAGGTCGCGGCCACGTCGGGCGTCATCGTGAAGTAGCCGAACGGGGTGAGGTTCGCGCCGCCGATCGTCTTCGGCCGCCGGCGCATCGAGGCGACGGTTGGCGTGCCAGCCGGCTGACCGAGGCTGAAGACGACCGCGAGGTGCGCGACGCCCGTCGCCGGCGCGACGCTCGTTGCCCCGGTCTCCCCGGGACCGATCGGCCCGAGGGTCAGGGAGCTCGAGAGCGACATGCTGGTGGTGAGCGTCCCGCTGGCACTCGTCGGTGCCAGGGTCGGCGACGCGGTCGGGGTCGGTGTTGGGGTCAGCGTCGGGGGCGTCGGGGTTGGCGTCGGCGCGGCGACCCCGGTGTTGGTCTGCGGCGCAGTGGCGCCGCCGCCGTTGCAGCCAGCGAACAAGGCGGAGAGCACGACGACGACGAGCGAGCGACGGAGCACGGATAAACCTCACACACGGCCCGGAGTAAAAGAACCACCGCTGCGCTCCCAAGAAAGGTCTCGCACCGGCGGGTGGACAATTGCGCCCGGTCCTGGTCCGCGGCGCCATAGTCTATCGGTTAGGACGCCGCCCTTTCAAGGCGGAGAGACGGGTTCGACTCCCGTTGGCGCTACCAACTAAGCCCGAAATCATGAAAAAAGATTGCGGGCTCTTTGTTTCTACTGGGGCACGCCAGAAAAAGAATTCCGAATCACAGCGCGCAGCCGTCGTCGTGCAAGTCGCGTTGCTCTCCGCGGTCCAGAAACCGTCGCGCCCTTCCATCCGGCAGGCTGTCGACGCAGTCATCGGGTCACCGCGGCGTATCGGATTCTGAAGGCACTCACTTCAGCGGACAAGCCGTTCCAGGAGAGAAAACGAGGCGCGGAGGACTGCCGGCGCCGCATCTGGGAGTGAGCGGCATGATCTTCGCGTCAGGTATGCCGTCGTGACCCAGCCCGAACTCTACGAAGCGTTCAAGGCGCTGCACGCGCGTGACGGCGGGTTCGTCATGCCGAATGCGTGGGACGGGCTTTCCGCACTCGTTTGCAAGGCGGCGGGTTTCGAGGCGCTCGGGACGTCGTCGGCGGCGATTGCGTGGTCGCTCGGGCGTCACGATGGTGCGCATGCGGTGAGCCGTGAGGAACATCTTGCGAATGCGCGGCTCATCGGTTCGGTGAGTGGGTTGCCGGTGAACGGTGATACCGAAGACGGGTATGGGCCGTCGCCGGACGAGGTCGTTGCGACGGTCGAGGCGGCGATTGCGGCGGGACTTGCGGGCGTTGCGATCGAGGATACGACGGCGGACCCTGCGCAGCCGATTCATCGCTTCGATGCGGCGGTCGAGCGCGTGAAGCAGGCGGCGAAGGCGGCAAAGGGCCGCATCGTGCTGACGGCGCGCACGGACAACTTCCTTCAAGGCGTGGACGACCTCGACGACACGATCAAACGACTCGTCGCGTTCGCGGAAGTCGGTGCCGACGTGCTCTATGCGCCGTATCCGCCGGATATGGACGCGATACGGGCGATCGTCCGCGCCGTCGCGCCGAAGCCGGTCAACGTCGTCGTCGGACCCGGCAGCGGTCCGGTCCCGGTTTCGGAACTCCAAGCCGCCGGCGTGAAGCGCATCAGCCTCGGCGCCGTCACCTACAAGCACGCGATCGGCGCGCTGCAAACAGCGCTGACGGAAGCCGCGTCGGGGAATCTCGCTCCCATCGCCAGCGGAATCCCGACGACCACCATCATGGCGCTGATTCCGTAAGAAGAAACCTTCTTCTCGCCGGTCTTGACGAGTCGACGGTAGTGGTACGTTCCGGATTCCTGCGTAGGTTCGTCGACGCGTTGGGCGAGCTGGTGTGACGGGCACTGCGAGGTAGCTCGCGTCCTTCGGCGGAAGGGTCGGCGCGCTAACTCGACTTTAGGAGGTGAAGTATGCTTCGTCGTTCTCTGGTGCTGGTCGCGTTCGCAGCACTGGCGGCAGCCGGCTGCAACGGAGGCGGCGCAACGAGCCCCGTGGTCAACACCGGCACGACCGCTCCAACGCCCACGCCCACGCCGACACCGACGCCCACGCCGGTCCCGCAGCACCTGTACATCGGGAGCGCCGGCGCATCGGGAGCGGTTACTCAGTACACACTCCCGCTCACGGCCGGCTCGACCGCGAACTTCTCGTTCTCTGCGGCTGCTACGATTGCGGTCGCGGTCGACCCGAACGGGAACCTGGCCGTCGGGGACAATGTCGGCCACATCAAGATCTTCACGGCGCCGGTCAGCGGCACCAGCACCCCGTCGGCGAGCTTCAACAACGGCACGGCGTCGAGCAACGGTCAGTTCGTGTTCAACAGCGCCGGCGATCTGTATGCAGCGACGTTCGGCGCGAGCGTGAACGTCTTCACCCATCCGCTCAGCAGCGCCAGCACGCCGTCGTCGTCGATTACCACCGGCCTCACCTTTTCGTCCGGCGTCGGGTTCGACGCCGCGGGTGACCTGATCGTCAGCAACGTGACCTCTACGACGAGCAACGTAGCCCTGTACGCGCCGCCGTTCTCGGGTGCGCCGGTCACGACGACTGGCGTCTCGCAGGCATACCGCAAGCTGGCGCTGAGCGCGACGCAGCTCGTCGTCTGCAGCGTCACCGGCGCGGCCGGCCAAGTCGACGTCTACACCTTGCCAATCACGGCCGCCAGCGCTCCTGCGTTCTCGATTTCGAACGGCGTGAAGTTCCCGGAAGCCGTCGCATTCGACAGCGCCGGAAACCTCTACGTCGGTAACGAAGGGAACGCAACCGTCACCGTGTATGCTCCGCCGTTCTCCGCCGCCAGTGCTCCGACCGTCACGTTGAC
>JAFAMK010000086.1 GCA_019233415.1 Vulcanimicrobiota bacterium | reverse complement strand
GCCGTGCGTCTCTTTGCTCTTGTCACGTGCGCCGCGTTGCTTGCAGGATGCGCGGGCGGCGCGGGTACCGCAGGCTCCGCAAACACCGCGATCGTGCCCGGCACGGGCACACCCGGAACGGCTCCGGCGACCTCGACGCCGATCCCGGGCGCGCCGGCGAATCCGCCGGCCGGCGTTGCGACGCCCGCGCCGGGCGCGACGCCGACCGCGGCGCCGACACCGAACTCCTCGCTGCTCGGCGGCGGCAAGATCCGTCACGTGATCGTCGTGATCATGGAGAACGGCACGTTCGACAACCTCTTCAACGGCTATCCCGGCGCCGACAGCGTTGCGAGCGGGCAGACGCACTTGGGCGCGACGGTGGCGCTGCGGCCGACGCCGTTCGAGGCGCCGTGCGATCCCGATCATTCGCACGAAGCGTGGGTCAAAGATTGGGACGGCGGCAAGATGGACGGGTTCGATACGACGCCGGCCAACTGTTTCGGCGCGCCGGTCGATCCGCTCTATCCGTACGGCTACGTGCCGCGCGCGGAGACGCAGCCGTACTGGGACATCGCGTCGCGCTTCACGCTCGCGGACCGCATGTTCGCGACGCAGACGGGGCCGAGCTATCCCGGCCATCTCTTCCTGATCGCGGGGACGTCGCACCACGAGACCGACGATCCGACGAACCCGCTGATCTGGGGCTGCGACGCGCCGGCCGGCACGACGGTGCCGACGCACGACGACGCGATGCCGTCGAACGAGACCGGCAACGAGTTTCCGTGCTTCGACACGACGACGCTCGGCGACGCGGTCGAGACCGCCGGGAAACAGTGGCTCTACTACACGTTTCTGCTCGACTACCGCGTAACGGGAATGAAGACCGCGGCCGCGACGCTGCCGTACGACGCGATCCGCCACGTTCGCTTCGGCCCCGACTGGACGAACCGCGTCGTCGGCCCGGGCTGGCGCGTCTTCACCGATCTGCAGCAGGGCACGCTGCCGGACGTCGCGTGGGTCAACCCGCCGGTGATCGCGACCGATCACGCGCAGGCGACGACGAACCTCGGCCCCGACTACGTCGCGCTGCTCGCCAACCAGCTCGCAAATTCAAAGTATTGGGACGACACCGCGCTGCTGGTGACGTGGGACGATCACGGCGGCTGGTACGACCACGTCAACCCGCAGCAGCTCGACGGCGACGGGCTCGGCTTCCGCGTGCCGCTGCTCGTCATCTCGAAGTGGGCGCGGCATGGCTACGTCTCGCACGTGCAGCACGAGTTCGGCTCGCTCTTGAAGTTCACGGAACGCACGCTCGGGATTCCGTCGCTCGGCACGACCGACGTGCGCGCCGACGACCTCTCCGACTGTTTCGACTTCACGCAGACGCCGCCGGCGTATCAGCCCGTCGCCACGCTGCACGTCAACGTTTCATTCTTCTTCCAGCTCGGGCTGGACTCAGGGCCCGCCGACTATTGACAGAAGCGTAGGCATCTGCTTACATAGGCGTGGGCCTACATTCAGGCCCGAGGACGACCACGACTCATGCAAGCGATGCTGAAGGCGCTCGCCGAACCGCGGCGCGTCGCGATCCTCGAGCTGCTCTCGGGCGGCGAGATGCGCGCGGGCGCAATCGCCGAGCACTTCGAGACGACCCGACCGGCGATCTCCGAGCACTTGCGCGTCCTGGAGGATGCGGGATTGGTGACGCAGCGCCGTGAGGGAACGCGCCGCATCTATGCGGTGCGCAAGGAAAGCTTCGCCGAATTGCGGCGGTTTCTCGACCGATTTTGGGACGACGGTCTTACTCGACTCAAGGACGCCGCGGAGGAAGAAGCACGTGCCCGACGTCGACCGCGACCGCGCTGACGAAACGGTCGTCAAAGAGGTCTTCATCGACGCGCCGCCGTCGATCGTGTACGGCTTCATCACCGAGTCGCCGAAGTGGATGCGCTGGATGGGGACCGAGGTCGATCTCGACCCGCGTCCGGGCGGCATCTTCCGCCTCGTCCCCAACACGACGAACGTGATTCTCGGTGAGTTCGTCGAAGCGGTACCGTACGAAAAAGTCGTCTTCACTTGGGGCTATGAAGGCGAGGGACACGCAGTCCCCGCCGGCTCGACGGTCGTCGAGATCACGCTGAAACTAGACGGCGCTGGCACGCTGCTTCGCCTCGTCCACCGCAACCTCACGACCCTGCGCGACCAGCACGACTTCGGTTGGGACCACTACGTCGCGCGGCTCTGCATCGCGGCGTCCGGCAGGGACCCTGGACCCGATCCGTACGCCGACCCCAGTTTCCAACACGGCTGACGCGCCGCGCGCGCGCAACCAAACCGAGGAGACACACGAATGTCCGTACAGACGCCGTCGTACGACGTGCAGCAGCATGCCGTCGTCTCGCACGAAGATTGGGCGAGGGCGCGCAAGGCGCTGCTCGCCGAGGAGAAGACGTTCACGCGCGAACGCGATCGTATCTCGCAGTTGCGGCGCAACTTGCCGTGGGAGCGCGTCGAGAAGAGCTACACCTTCGAAGGAACCGAAGGAAAACGCACGCTGGCCGAACTCTTCGGCGACCGCAGCCAGCTCGCGGTCTACCACTTCATGTTCGGCGCCGACTGGGACGCCGGCTGCAAGAGCTGCTCGTTCTGGGCCGACAACTTCGACCACATCCCGCCCCACCTGCGCGCGCGCGACGTATCGTTCGTCGCGATCTCCAACGCACCGCTCGACAAGCTGCTCGCGTATCAAAAGCGCATGGGCTGGAGCTTCCCGTGGTACTCGTCGTACGGGAGCGACTTCAACTACGACTACGCTGTCTCGTTCACGCAGCAGCAGATCGACGACGACAACGCCTGGTACAACTACGGCGCGTTCAGCTTCGACGAGGCGGAAGCGCCGGGCGCGAGCGTGTTCTACAAGGCCGGTGACGGCACGCTGTTCCACACCTACTCGACGTTCGGCCGCGGGATCGACATCCTCAACGGCGCGTACAACTGGCTCGACCTGATGCCCAAGGGCCGCGACGAGAACGGCGAGGGACCGTTCTGGCTCCGCCGCCGCGACGAGTACGGCACCTAGCCGCACGGCGACGAGCGGGAATGCCGATGGACGGGATGCCGATGCCCGGCATGCCCATGGGCGCGACGCCGCCCGCGTGGACGCTGTACCACGCGGGTGCCGTCCTCGTCGCATGGATCGCGATGATGGTCGCGATGATGCTCCCCACCGCGGCGCCGGCGATCATGCGCCGCGGCCCGGTGTTCGCGCTCGGCTACGCCACCGCGTGGGCCGGCTTCGGCATCGCGGCGACGGCGTTGCAGTGGGTGCTCGAACGCACCGGCGCGCTCTCGATACACATGTCGCTCACCAGCGCGGCGCTCGCCGCTGCCGTCGTGCTCGCCGCCGGCATTTACCAGCTCACGCCGCTGAAAGCCGCCTGCCTGCAGCACTGCCGCACCGAATCCGACGCGGACACCGCCGCCATCATGACGGTCGCCGGCACGAGCACCGCCGGCGCACGCATCGTCGCCGCACTCGCGCACGGCCTGCGCCACGGCGCGCACTGCATCGGCTGCTGCTGGGCGCTGATGCTGCTGCTCTTCGTCGGTGGCGCAATGAACCTCGTTTGGATGGCGGCGCTGACGCTCTACCTTTTGCTCGAAAAATCGCTCCGCCGCTTCCCCACCGCCCGCACCACCGGCCTCGCGCTCATCGTGGCCGGAACACTCGCTGCCCTCCGCGCCTGAACACCCACCCCGTCGTCCTGAGCTTGTCGAAGGGCGCAGGGTCGCGCACTGCGGCGCCGTAGCTCGCAGCGATGCTCGTCGCCGCGCTTCTCTCCGCTTGGTTGCAGTACGGGGCCGACGCGAAGCCGCACGCGCGCGCCGTCGTCACCGATGCGGCGTGTCCGCGGATGCTCGTCGACGGGCGTGCCGTCGCGATGGAGCGGCGCGCCGGAAAAGCGCCGCAGTTCGACGACACGGTCTGCGACGCAGCAATCGCGGCCGATGCGAAGTCCGTGCGCGTCGGCGACCGTGCGTTGCCGCCGCCGGCGCACGATCCGCGCACGGTCGTCGTGCTGGGCGACACCGGGTGCCGGATCAATCTCCTCACCGCGCAGGCGTGCAACGATCCGGCCGGGTGGCCGTTTCCGGCGATCGCGCGCGCGATCGCGGCGGTGCACCCGGACCTCGTCATCCACGTCGGTGACTACCTGTACCGCGAGCACGGCTGTCCGCCGGTGCTCGCGAACTGCGCGAACAGCCCGCACGGCGACGACGCGCCGGCCTGGTACGCCGACTTCCTGACGCCGGCCGCGCCGCTCTTCGCGCACGTTCCGTTGCTCCTGCTGCGCGGCAACCACGAAGTGTGCGACCGCAACGGCACCGGCTGGTTCCGCTACCTCGACCCGCATCCGACGACCGCGTGCACGGAGGCGACCGATCCGTACGCGATCGACGTCGGCGACCTGCGCATCGTCGCGTTCGACTCGGCAACCGCCGAGGACCAGAAAGTCGACCCGTCGCGCGCCCCGATCTACCGCAAGCAGTTCGCCGCCGCCCGCGCGATGGTGAAGGGACCGACGTGGTTCGTCACGCACCGCCCGCCGTACACGAACGACGACGAGCGCAGCGCGATGGACGATAACCTCGCGCCGTTCGAGGCGGTGCTGAGCGGGCACTTCCACTTCTTCGCGGCGCTGAACGTCGCGACGCTGCCGCCGCTGGTGATCAACGGCGAAGGCGGGACGAAGCTCGACCCGAACCTCGCCGGCTTCCTCGGGCTCGCGGTCGGCGATCTGCACGTCGTCGGCACCGTCTTCGGCATATCGCACAACGGCTTCGGCGTCTATACGCGCGAGCACGGCGGCTGGTCGATCTCGCTGCGCGATCCGGACGGCACGGAGCGCGCGCGCTGCCGGCTGGCGGACCGCGGCGTTCACTGCACGCCGCCGCCGTAACAGCCGGAACTTGACGCGCCGCCGCGAACGGGGTTTCCATGCTTGCCGCCGTTCTTTCCGCGTGGCTCCAGTATGCGGCCGACGGGCAGCCACACGTGCGCGCGCTGGTGACGCAGACCTGTCCGCCGGTGACCTTCGACGGCGGCACGGCGCCGATGGAGCAGCGCGCCGGCACGTCGCCGGGGTTCGACGACGTCGTCTGCGACACGGCGATCCCGCCGAACGTGAGCAATATCCGCGTCGAGAATGTGCGGTTGCCGGCGCCGGCGTCGAACCCGCGCACCGTCGTCGTCTTCGGCGACACCGGCTGCCGCATGAAGGACGAGGAGCAGCAGAACTGCGGCGACATCGCCGACTGGCCGTTCCCGAAGATCGCGCAGACGATCGCCGCGGTCCGTCCCGACCTGCTCGTGCACGTCGGCGACTACTACTACCGCGAGAGCAACTGCATGAAGATCATGAAGGCGTGCGTGAACCGCTGGGGCGACACGAGCCTGTCATGGGACGCCGACTGGTTCTGGCCGGCGCGGCCGCTCTTCGCGACGGCGCCGCTCGTCCTCGCGCGCGGGAACCACGAGGAGTGCGCGCGCGGCGGCGCCGGGTGGTTCCGCTACCTCGACGGTTCCGGCACGATGCCGCGCTGCACCGCGAACGGGCTCGACGGAACGCCGCCCTGGGCGGTCTCGTTCGACGGGCTGCGCCTCGTCCTGAGCGACTCGGCCGCCGATCCGAGCGACACGAAGCCGACTCCCGCGCGCATCGCGTTCTACGAGAACTCGTTCCGCCGCGCGCAGCAGCTCGCCGACGGTGCGACCGGCGACGTGTGGTTCGTCACGCACCGCCCGCCGTACGTGAACATGAACGAGACGCAGGCGCTGCTCGCACTCGACTGGCAGATGGCACCGTTCGACCTCATCCTCGCCGGCCACGTGCACGACTTCGAAGCGATCAACCTCGCGCGCTACGCGCCAATCGTCATCAACGGCGAGGGCGGCGACGACCTCGACGACGCGGGCGAGGCGTCGAAAGAGATCGGTGCCGTCACGAACAACGGGCACAAAGTCTACACGTTCGCGAAGCCCGCGCCGTACAGCACGAAGCAGTTCGGCTTCGCCGTCTACACCAAGACCGAGGGCGGCTGGAACATCTCGCTGCGCGACGTGGATGGCATTGAGCGCCGCGCCTGCGTCTTCACGAAAGGAACCGTGTCGTGCCCGTGATCGTCTCGCACGTCGACCTTCGCGTCCGCGACCGCGCGAAGGCCGCCGAGTTCTACGACGCGTTCCTGAACCTGCTCGGCGCCGTCAAGCGGGTCGGCGAGGAGTGGACGAGCTGGTCGATCCCGCCGGAGGACGAGAGCGGCGCGCGCGGACCGTGGTTCGGGATCACCGAGGACCCCGCGATGACGCCCGGCCCGGGCCGCGTCGCGTTCGACGCGCCCTCGCGCGGCACGGTCGACGCGATCGCCGTCTACCTCCCCGCGATCGGCGCGCGCAACATCGAGCTGCCGGACCTCTTCTACGGCCCGGACTACTATGCGGTCTTCTTCGAAGACCCCGACG
>JAFAMK010000060.1 GCA_019233415.1 Vulcanimicrobiota bacterium | reverse complement strand
GCGGCACGGTCGACGCGATCGCCGTCTACCTCCCCGCGATCGGCGCGCGCAACATCGAGCTGCCGGACCTCTTCTACGGCCCGGACTACTATGCGGTCTTCTTCGAAGACCCCGACGACAACAAACTCGAGGTCGTCCACCTCAGCTGACCGCGCAGAGCGCTCGCTACGGAATCAGCGCGGCCTCCCGCGGTCGGCGAGGGTCGACGCGATCGCGGCGATGACGAGCACCGCGCATACGACGATGGTCAAGGCCGGGATGTCGCCGTTCGCAAACGCCCCGCCGGACACCATCGCGAGCGCGGCGAGCAGCGTGAGCACTTTCGTGCGGTGCGAAAAGCGTTCGCCGCGCGTTCCGCGCATGAGCGTGAGGTACATCAGGAAGTAGGCGAGTCCGACCAGCTCCAGGACGAAGCCGGCGCGGAACCAGGCCATCATGGCGTCACGCTCCACCGAGAGGCGTTCCAGGTCGGGTTGAAGGCGTTCGGCCAGAAGCCGTGGAGCGTCGTGCGGTACGCGTACGAGTACGACGGGTCGAAGAGGTAGATGATCGGGACCGCTTCGGCGACGCGGCGCTCGATCTGCGCGTAGAGCCGTACGCGTTCGGCGCGGCTCGGCGCGACGAGCGCGCGGCGTTCGAACGCGTCGACGTCACGGTCGCACCAGCGCATGTAGTTCGCGTTGCCGTCGCAGGTGAGGAGGAACGCGTCGTCGGGGTCGGCGCCGAGCGGCCACGGGACGTACGCCAAGTCGAACGCGCCGCTCGCCAGCGTGCCGCCTTGCGATTTCGGCAGGAAGAGCTGCGCGTTCGAGAGCGACTTGATCGTCGCGCGCACGCCGCGCGCGGCGAGCTCGCTCTGCACGACCGTTGCGACGCGCACGCCGGTCTGCGACTCGGGGAACTGCACGTACGTCAGCGCGAGCGGTTGGCCGTTCTTCACGCGCACGCCGTCCGGGCCGCGCTTCCAGCCGGCAGCGTCGAACAACCGGTCCGCGGCGACCGCATCGTACGCCGGCTCGTGTACCGATGGATCCCGAGCCCACGAACCGAGCGGCTGGGCGGTGTCGACGACGGGATAGCGGCCGAAGGTGATCTTGCGCGAGATGCCGTCGCGGTCGATCGACGCGGCGAGCGCGCGGCGCACGCGCACGTCGTCGAGCGGCGGGTGCGTCGTGTTGATCGCGATCCCCGCGACGAGCGCGAGCGGAACGGTGCGAAACGCGAGCCCGGTCGGCGTGCCGAGCGCGGCGCGCTGCGCGGGCGAGAGCAGGTTCCAGTCGAGCCCGCCGCTCTGCAGCAGCGTGAAGTTCGTGCCGGGGTCCGGGACGATCCGAATGTCGAGCCGTGCGACCTTCGGCGCGCCGCGCCAGTACGACGGGTTCGCCTCGTAGGTGAGGTGATCGCCGCGCGACCACGCGACGAAGCGGTACGGGCCGTTGCCGACGGGGTGCGACGCAAACGAACTCGTCACGAGGTTCGGTTCGCGCTCGAGCAGGTGCGCGGGAAGCACGTACTGCGGCGCGGTTCCGTAGCTGAACAGCGTCGCGACCGCCGGCGCCCACGGTGCCTTCAGCGTGACGCGGACGGTGCGCGCGTCGACCGCCTCGGCCCGCGCGACGCGGTCGTAGCCGGCGCGCGAGCGAACGGGATTGCGGTCGTCGAGGATCGCGTGCAGCGTCCAGACGACGTCGTGCGCGGTGACGGGAACGCCGTCTTGCCAGCGCACGCCCGTGCGCAAGACATACGTGATGACGCGCTCGTCGCGCGAGAGCCCGCCGTTCTCGACGGTCGGAACGCGGTCGAGCAGCACCGGAACCGGCGCGCCGTGTTCGTCGACGTCGATGAACGGCTCGAATGCGAGCCGCGCGACCTGCTGCTCGACGCTGCTCGCGTCGACGTGCGCGAAGAGCGGGTCGAGCGACTGCGGATCGGCGGCAAGCGCGAAGCGTACGGTCGCCGGCGCCGCCGTGTTGTCGGCCTGCGTGGTTTGGATTCGCGTGCAGCCGCCGAGCACCACGGCGAACGCGAGCGCGACGCCGGCAAAACGTCGCAAGCGGGGATGGCGCATCCCGCGTCCGATACCGGACGCGGGAGGCGAATCCCCGTCAGATGATGCGGGCCAGGCCGATCTCCGCGGAGGGGAGCCGCTCGGCGTGGCCTGCGCTTTCCCAGGGGTGGCTGCGGACGCTGTCGATCGCCGATTCGAGGGCTTGCTCTTGGTTGCGTGGGCAGCGGCACGGGATGCGGCCGTCGCCACCGCAGCCCACTGCGTCGTGCCGGTCGAGTACGTGGCCGCAGGTGCAGAAGACGAGGTATTTCATGCTTGCGGGGTCCTCCGGCGGGCGGCCGAAAGCGGCCGCGCCGGCAGAGCGTACCGCAACAGGACGCGGCGCACCGCACGCTGGCGTACCAGGCACGCATTTTTCGTCCGTTCGGACACCCGAGGAGTCAAAGGCGCTGCCGAAGAAATGGCGGGTCTATGATCGCAAAGCCCGAATCAATGGAGGTCCGGAGTGGTCGCCCGGCGGTCGGGCATCCGGAACTCGATCGGATCGATCTGCGGCTGCTGGAAGCCCTTCAGCGCAACGCGCGTTCGACCTATGCCGAACTCGGCGCGCTGGTGAACCTCAAGCCACCGGCGGTCCACGACCGCGTGAAGCGGCTCGAGGCGCGCGGCTTCGTGCTTCGCTACGCCGCACAGCTCGACGCACGCCGCGTCGGTTACGAGCTGACCGCGTTCGTCAGCGCGTTCTGCGCGCCCGACCTCGACTACGACGCGTTCACGCGCGCGGCCGAGACGTTCCCGGAGATTCTCGAAGTCCACAGCGTCGCCGGCGACGAGACGTACCTGCTCAAGGTCGTCACGCGCTCGACCGCGCACCTCGACGACTTCCTGACGCGGCTCAAGCGCATCCCCGGCGTCGCGCGCACGCGCACGACGATCGTGCTCTCGACGCCGTTCGAGCGCGGCGGGCTCCCGGTCGAGGCACTCGGCGGATGATCACGCTCGGCTGCCGGCTCGGTTCGCACCGCGTGATCGAACCGAAGGGCGCGCTCCCGCAGGGCGCCTGGAAGCTCGACAACACGCCGCACGCATACGCGAACGAGATCCTCTGCACGGTCGAGACGCTCAACGTCGACTCGGCCTCGTTCAAGCAGATCAGCGATGCCTGCGGCGGCGATCCGCAGGCGATCGGCGCGCACATCCTGGCGACGGTCGAGAAGCGCGGCAAGCAGCACAATCCGGTCACCGGAAGCGGCGGGATGTTCGTCGGCCGCGTGCGCGCGATCGGGAGCACGCTCGCCGGGCGCGACGACGTCGCGGTCGGCGACCGCATCGCCTCGCTGGTCTCGCTGACGCTGACGCCGCTGCACCTGGAAGCCGTCGAGTCGGTCGACACGGCGACCGGCCAGGTTCGCGTGCGCGGCAGCGCGGTGCTGTTCGAGAGCGCGATCTACGCCCGGCTCCCCGACGACCTGCCGACCGACGTCGCGCTCGCCGTCCTCGACGTCGCCGGCGCGCCCGCGCAAGTGCGGCGTCTCGCCCGGCCGGGCGCGACGGTCTGCGTGATCGGCGCCGACGGTAAGTCGGGATTGCTGGCCTGCGCGCAGGCGCGCGAGCGCGTCGGGCCGACCGGCCGCGTCGTCGGGATCGTCCCGTCGGCGGAGACGCCGTCGGCGGCACTGCTCGTCGAGCACGGCTACGTCGACCACCTCGCGGTCGCCGACGCGCGCGACGCGCTCGCCGTCATGCAGCTGCTTCCCGAAGCGCTGCCCGAGCTGGCGGACCTCGTCGTCAACTGCGTCAACGTCGCCGGGACCGAGCTGGCCTCGATCTTGTGCTGCAAGGACGAAGGGATCGTCTACTTCTTTTCGATGG
>JAFAMK010000429.1 GCA_019233415.1 Vulcanimicrobiota bacterium | reverse complement strand
TCCTGACCGAGCAGCGGTTCATGCACCTGCGCTGGGGAACGGACAGCGTTCCTGATCCCTACTACAACGTCAACCTCACGAGGGACGCCGAAGACTTCGCGATCGGAATCTAACCCGATTCTGCGACAGCCCGAGAGGGGGCACCGCAGCGGCGGGGCTAAACCGGCACAACGACGATGCAACCGATCTCCGAGTTTCCTACGAGCGCTGCCTCGCTCAGCCGGACTGCGATGCCGGCCGCGATCGTCGTCGACGACGTTTCGCTGGTCCGCCGCACCCAGGAGGAGCTGCACTACGATTTCAAGCGAAGCGCGTTGCGGCTGCTTGGGGGGCAGGGGCGCCTGGTCCGGCGCCGGACCGTGCTCGATCACCTTTCGCTGCGCGTCGAGCACGGCGAAAAGGTTGGAGTCATCGGCCCGAACGGAAGCGGAAAGTCGACCCTGCTCAAGGTCATCGCCGGTATCCTGCAGCCGACGAGCGGAAGCGTCGCGGTCGACGGGACGCTCGCGCCGCTGATCGAGCTCGGGGTCGGGTTCGACGCCGACCTCTCGCTGGTCGACAACATCGTCTACTACGGCGTGTTGCTCGGCCACCACGAAGAGCAGGTCCGCGCCCACATCGACGACATCCTGGAGTTCGCCGAGCTGGTCGAGCACCGCGACGAGCCGACGAAGACGCTCTCCTCCGGCATGGCGGCGCGCCTCAGCTTCGCGATCGCGACGGAGTTTCGCCCGGAGGTTCTGCTGGTCGACGAGGTGCTCTCGGTCGGCGACGAGCGCTTCCGGCGCAAGTGCACCGCGCGAATCGACCGCTTCTGGGACGAGCACAGCACGATTCTGCTCGTCAGCCACGACATGCTCACCGTCGCCCAAATCTGCAGCCGCGTGATCTGGCTGGACCACGGCGGCGTGCGCTTCGACGGACCGTCGAAGCACGCGGCGGAGATGTATCTTTCCACGATCCCGACCGTCGCGAACTTCCGCCGCGGCGAAGACCTCGTCGCGTTCGCGCGGACGAACCCGCGCCGCGAGATCATCGTTCAAGGCACCTCGGGGCATCCGCAAATCTACCTGATCCGCGACGGGCGGCGGCACGCGATC
Organism: Vulcanimicrobiota bacterium; assembly: GCA_019233415.1. Classification (GTDB taxonomy): domain Bacteria; phylum Vulcanimicrobiota; class Vulcanimicrobiia; order Vulcanimicrobiales; family Vulcanimicrobiaceae; genus Vulcanimicrobium. The sequence goes on along the minus strand of JAFAMK010000429.1, from coordinate 18,762 downwards.
GTCTCGTCCGAGTGGACGATCCGCCACGGTTACGAAGGCAAGGACGTCGTCATCGTCAGCGACGAGGTGATCCTGGAAATCGCGGAAGGCGAGATGCTGGCGCCGTGACCGTCGACCGGCGCGAGTACATCCTCGCCGGACTCGACCTCCGCGGCGGTGGGCTCGAGATCGGCGGCGGTTATAATCCGGTCGCCGCGAAGGACACGTACCGCGTCGATCACCTCGACCACGCCGATCAAGCCGGGCTGATCGCGAAGTACGACGCGCAGGGGATCGACACGTCGCGGATTCAGCACGTCGACTACGTGTGGTCGGGCCAATCGTACCGCGAGCTCGTCGGCGAGAAGCGCTACGACTGGATCGTCGCTTCGCACGTGATCGAGCACGTCCCCGATCCGATCCATTTCCTGAACGACTGTGCCGCGATCTTGGCCGAGGACGGCGTGCTCTCGCTCGCCGTTCCCGACAAGCGCGTCTGCTTCGACTACTATCGCCCGCCGACGGGGCTCGCGCGGCTGGTCGACGCGTTCGTGCGCGGCGACACGCGCACCACGGTCGGCGCGGTCGTCGAACATCACTTGTACGCCGCAGCCGCCGACGGTGTGATCGCGTGGGACGACGCATTCGCGCACGAAGCGCCGCGGTTCGTCCACACCGTCGAGCAAGTGCGCTGGCTCTATGAGCAGATGGTGCACGACCGCAACGCCGTTGCGCAGTCGCAGGACGTCCATGCCTGGGCGTTCACGCCGCAGAGCTTTCGGCTCGTCGTCGAGGACCTGTTCCAGCTCGGGCTGATCCCGCTGCGCGAGCGGGCTTGGCACGACACGCAGGGCTACGAGTTCTTCGTCCAGCTCGCGCGCGACGGCTCCGGGCCGGACGTCGACCGCGCTACGCTCGCCAGGACGGCCCTTTCCGCATAAAAGTACGCTGAGCCGCGTGTGGGAGGAGAGGACTCCCACCCGCCGGACGGACAAGACCACGGGTCATGTCCGCCATCGGAACCTTCGCCGGCGACGGCGCCACGAGCGCACCCGCCGGGTCCCTGCGCCGCGAGCTGGAGCTGATCCGCATCACCGCGCTGCGCGTCCTGAAGGTGCGCTACCGCGGGACCGCGCTCGGCGTGCTGTGGTCGTTCGCCAACCCTGTCCTGATGACGCTGCTCTACGCGGCGATCTTCGGCACCGCGTTCGCCGGGTTCTACGGCTCGCGCGGGATGTATATGCTCTCGGCGTTCGTCGGCGTCGTCGTGATGACGTTCTTCATCCAGGCGACCGGCGACGCGATCGCGAGCGTCGTCACCAACGGCGGTCTGATGAACAAGATCGCGGTGCCGAGCGAGGTCTTTCCGCTCGCGATGATCGCCGCGAACCTCTTCCAGCAGTGCATCACGACCTTTCCGGCGGTGCTGCTGATCTGCGCCGTGCTGACGCACGACCCGCTGCGCGTGCTGCTCGTTCCGTTCGTGCTGCTGGCGGCGGTCGGGATGACGGCCGGCTTCTGCCTCGCGCTCTCCGCGCTCTACGTCTTCTTCCGCGACCTGCCGCACTTGTGGGCGATCATCGGTTTCGTGATCTGGCTGACCAGCCCCGTGTTCTATCCGGCCGAACTGGTCCCGCCGGCGGTTCGCGCATACCTCGCGGTCAACCCGATCGGCATGGCGATGACGACGCTGCGTGAGCTGACGCTCACGCGCGGCCCGCTTCCCCTCGCGCACGTCGGTGAGACGCTATTCGGCGGTGCGGTGATTCTGATCGTCGGCACCGCGCTGTTCCGCTCGCTGCGCAAGGATTTCATGGACCTCCTGTGAGCGCGTCGATCGACCTGCGCGGGGTTGCGCTGGTACGCCGCACACAGGAAGAGCTGCAGTACGACCTCAAGCGCACGCTTCTGAATCTGGTCCGCGGCCGCGGTCGCGCGGTGCACCGCCGTACCGTTCTCCAAGACGTCGACCTCGTGGTTTCGCGCGGCGAGAAGGTCGCGCTCATCGGGGCGAACGGCAGCGGCAAGTCGACGCTGCTCAAGGTGATCGCGGGGATCCTCGCGCCGACGCGCGGGACCGCGCGCGTCACCGGCCGCGTCGCGCCGCTCATCGAGCTGGGCGCCGGGTTCGACCCCGAGCTGTCGGTGTACGACAACATCGTCTACTACGGCGTGCTGCTGGGCCAGTCCGAGGCGACGATGCGCGCGCACGCCGACGCGATCCTCGACTTCGCGGAGCTGCAGCCGTACCGCGACGATCCGACCAAGACGCTCTCGTCGGGGATGAACGCGCGCCTAGGGTTCGCGGTCGCGACCGAGTTCCGGCCCGACGTGCTGTTGCTCGACGAAGTCCTCGCGGTCGGCGACGAGCAGTTCCGCCGCAAGTGCACGGCGCGGCTCAGCCGTTTCTGGGACGCGCACGTGACGATCGTCGTCGTCTCGCACGACCTGCACTACGTCGCCAGTACGTGCGAGCGCGCGATCTGGCTCGACGAAGGGCGCGTGCGCATCGACGGCCCCTCGCAGCGCGCGGCGCAGCGTTACCTCGAATCCGCGACGCTCCCCGTCTACCGGCACGGCGGCGAGCTGGTCGCGCTCGCCGAGGCCGTCGAGCGCGGCGAGATCATCGTGCGCGGTACGTCGAAGTCCGAGCAGGGGATGCAGGTCTTCCTGATCCGTGGCGGCCGCCGCCACCTGATCGGCTCCGACGCGTGGTACGACCGGACCGGCTACGCCTGGGAGGACATCATCCACGTCGACGACGCCGTCATCCTGGAGGTCCCCGCGGGTGAGACGATCACCTGAGGAGCTGGGCCGGGAGCTGATGCTTCGTGAACGCCAAATCGAGGCGCTGACCGCCGCGGTCGAGCGCGCGGAGGACGAACGCGCCGCCGCGGTCGCGAAGGCCAAGGAGCGCGCGGATGCCCTGCGGCTCGCCCGCGACCGCACCGAAGCCGCGCAGCGGCGCGTCGCTGTCCTCGAATCCGAGCTGTCCGTGCTGTCCGCGGTTCGCGGCGCGGCCGAGGCGCGGCTGGTCGAGGCCGAGCGCGCCCTGGCCGCCGAGCGCGCGGCGCGCGCGAGAGCGGATGAGCGTCTTGCGGCGGCCGAGGTGGAGTTGCGCCGGCTGGAAGAGGACAGCCGGCTCGCCCGTGACCGTGCCGAGGCGGACTCCGCCGCATTGCGCGAAATAGTCGACTCGCGTTCCTGGCGGCTGACGAAACCGATGCGGGTGGTGGTTCGCGCGTTCGGCGGGCGGCAAGGAGGGGATCGGTGAGGGGGGACGGGATCTTCGATCCGGCCTGGGCCGGCGCGCCGTTCGACGTGTTCGTCGCGCAGGGCGCGCAGCCTGACGCCGACCCGAGCCCGTTGTTCTCGGTCGAGCACTACCTGCGCCAGGCGCCGGAACTGCTCGCCACCGGCGAGAGCCCGCTGCTGCACTTCGTGCGCGAGGGCTGGCAGCGCGGCCTGAGCCCGCACCCACTCTTCGACACCGCGTTCTACGTGCGCCGCCACGGCCGGGCGTTCCGCGACGGCGAAGACCCGCTGACCCACTTCCTGCGCGCGGGCGCGGAGCTCGGGTTCGCGCCGTGCGCGTGGTTCGACACCGCTTGGTATACGAAGACGTACAAAGACGTCGCGAGCTCGGAGATCAACCCGCTCGTCCACTTCACGGTCTTCGGCGCGCGCGAGGGGCGCAAGCCGCACAAGGAATTCGACCCGAAGCTGCACCGGCGCCGGCGCGGGCTCGACGCGAACGCGAACCCGCTGGTCGACTTCCTGCGCCGGCTCGACGCGGCGCGTGCCGAGGCCGCGCGCGTGGACGATCCGCTCTACTCGGTCGTCGTCCTCAACTTCAACAAGCCGCTGATGACGGTCCAGGCCGTCGTGGAACTGCTCGCCGATCCGAGCGCGCGCGCGAACGCCGAGGTGATCGTCGTCGACAACGGCAGCACGCCCGAGAACTACGCACTGCTCCGCGCGCTGCTGCCTCCGGCGGCGCGCGTCGTGCGGCTCGACGAGAACCGCTACTTCGGCGAAGGCAACAACCTCGGTGCCGAGGAGGCGCGCGCGCCATACCTCGTCTTCTTGAACAACGACGCGTTCGTCGACCCGGGCGCGTTCGACGCGCTGCGCGCGGCGTTCGACGAACATCCCGACTGCGGCGCCGCCGGGCCGCGCTTCCTCTACCCCGACGGCCGCATCCAAGAGGCGGGCGCGATGATGAGCGCCTGCGGGATCGCGCTGCAGCGCGGGAAGTTCCTCGCGCCGACCACCGAGCTGTACCGCACGACGGAGCCGGTCGACTACGTCTCGGCGGCGTGCGTCATGATTCGCCGCGAGACGTTCGACGCGGTCGGCGGGTTCGACCTGATCTGGGACCCCGCGTACTACGAGGACGCCGACCTCGGCTTCAAGCTGAGGCTGCTCGGCAAGCGCGTGTACTACCGCCCGGACGCGACGGTCGTGCATCTCGAGAACACGACGAGCAACGACGCGGGGCTCGCGCTGCGGATGGACGGGATCGTCGAGGTCAACCGCGAGAAGTTCGTCGCGCGCTGGTCGCGCTACATTGCGAGCGGGCACGATTCGGCCGCCGCCGGCTGCACGCTGCCGTCGCGCGAAATGCGCGCGCGCACGCGGCCGGTCGCGGCAATCTACACGCCGTATCCGCTCTACCCGGGCGGCGGCGAGCGCTATTTGCTGACGATCGCCGAGGCACTCGGCGCGCGCTACGACGTCGTGCTCGCGACGCCGGAGCGCTACAGCCGCTGGCGCATCCGCACGCTCGCGCGCGACCTGCAGCTCGACCTCTCGCACGTCCTGCCGGTCGCACGGCGCGATTTGGACCGCTACGCCGACTGCGCGCTGTTCGTCGCGATGGGGAACGAGCTGTACCCGCAGGTCGCGGCGCAAGGCCGGCGCGCGGTCTACCACTGCCAGTTCCCGTTCACGATGGCGCCGGAGCACGTCGCCGGGAACGGCCGTCACCTCGCCGGCTACGAAGCCGTCGTCGTCAACTCGGCGTTCACGGCGCACCACTACCGCGCCGAAGCGGAACGCTACGGCGAGACGCCGCCGCCGGTCCACGTCGTCGCGCCGCCGGTGCCGCAGGTGCCGCTCGGTGACGAGGCGCGCGTCGCGGGGCGCATCCTCAGCGTCGGGCGCTTCACGCCGGAAGGCCATTCGAAGCGGCAAGATGTGCTGATCGACGCGTTTCGCGCGCTCGTGCGCGAGCGGCCGGGCGTCGAGCTGCACCTGGCAGGGACGGTCCCGGAGTATCCCGCGGCGCGCGACTATCTGCTCGCGCTGCGCCGCGAGGCGCTCGACCTGCCGGTCACGTTCCATTTGAGCCTCGCGCCCGCGCAGCTCCATGCGCTCTACCGGTCCAGCGCGGTCTACTGGCACGCGACCGGCGCCGGCCGGCCCGACGTCATGCCGCAGATGCAGGAGCACTTCGGCATCTCGATCGTCGAGGCGATGTCGGCCGGCGCGTATCCGTTCGCGTACGCGGGCGGCGGGCCGCCGGAGTTCCTGACCCCGGGCCGAACCGGCGAGCTGTGGGACGAACCCGCGTCGCTCGTCGCGCAGACGACCGCGTTCCTCGACGCCGATGTGGCGGTGCGCGAGGCGCGTTCGCAGGCCGCGCGCGACGCGGCGCGCGGATTCGACGTGCCGACGTTCGAACGGCACATCCTCGAGCTGCTCGGCGTGCTCGAGCGCGGGGCCGCCGCGTGACGGTGGAAGAAACGCGCGCGCCGGTCGACGCGGTGCTGAGCGGTATCGTGCGCGGCGTCTACGCGAAGCGCGGTCCCGCGGCGCGCACGATCGTCGGTCTCGGAACGCACTGCTACACCGCGACGCTGCTGAAGTCGGCCGGGCTCAAGGACGCCTCGTACCCGTTCGACTGGCTGTTCTCCGCGCCGCAGATGGTCGCGCACTGCCTGGACGACGACTTCGCGACGTTCCTCGACCGCCGCTACTACGAGCCGGTGCCGCCCGAGCGGCGCCGCGACGGCCCGACCGTCAACCTGTGCGATCACCGCTACTACCGCGACGAGCAGGGCATCCCGTTCGTCTTCAACCACCGCGACCCGCTCGACGATGCAGACTATGCGTACCTGCAGCGCTGCGTCGAGCGCTTCCGCGACGTCGCGCGGGCCGGCACGGCGACGTTTCTGCTCACCACGTTCCCGTCCGAATACTGGCAGCGCGGCTTCGAACGCGTCTCGCGCGCGCTGCGCGCCTACGCGCCGGCCGCGCGCCTCGTCTACGTCGTCGTCTCGCCACCGGGCGAGCGCGGGCTCCCGGAGCCGCGCCTGTGCGAGGAGAGCGACGGCCACACGCTCGTGGAGCTGATCCCCGGCTCGACGTGGCACCCGCTCTGGTTCGACAACGCGCTCGACGACATTGCGCTCCTCACGCTCGCCCTCGAACGGATCTGAATTGGACTTCACCGGAGAGCGCTACGTCCCGGCGCTGAAGGGACAGATCTACTACGAACACCTGCACCGCTACGCGCTCGCGGCGCGCTTCTGCGCCGGCAAGCGCGTGCTGGACGTCGCGTCGGGCGAGGGCTACGGCGCCGCGCTGCTCGCGCGCCACGCGGCCGACGTCGTCGGCGTCGATCTCGACGAGGGTGCGGTCGACCACGCGCGGCGCATGTACTACGCGGGGAACCTGCGCTTTCTGCGCGGCTCGGTGACCGAGGTTCCGCTCGCCGACGCGTCGGTCGACGTCGTCACCTCGTTCGAGACGATCGAGCACGTCGCCGAGCACGAGAAGATGCTCGACGAGCTGCGGCGCGTGCTCGCGCCGGGCGGCGTCTTGGTCATCTCGTCGCCGAACAAGCTCGTCTACTCCGACATGCCGGGGTTCCACAACCCGTTCCACGTGCGCGAGCTGTACTTCGCGGAGCTGCGCGACTTGCTCGCGCGGCGCTTCGCGCACGTCGCGCTCTACGGCCAGCGCGTCAGCGCGTCGTCGGTCGTGCACCCGCTCGCCGGTGAGGTCAGCACGGAAGCGACGTGGTTGAACGGGAGCGCCGACCGCCTCGGCGAGGGGCTCCCGGCACTCCGCAATCCCGTTTACTTCGTCGCGATCTGCTCGGACGCGCCGGTCGAGGTCGACCTCAGCTCGTCGTACGTCGACGCCGGCGACGACCTGCTCGAGGACATGTGGGTCGAGCTGAACACGCTGCGCCGGCGCGTCATCCTCGAGCTCGACGGCGGCGAGCGCGCCGCGCTGCCGCGGCCCGAATTGCCGGCGCTCGAAGCACATACGTTCGAGCATCCGCCGGTCTTCGCGCAGCCCGACGGGCTGACCGCGGAGGACTGGGACGAGCGCGAGCGCGAGCTGACCGATGCGTACCAGGAAGAGCTCTTCAAGCTCGAGGAGCAGCTGGGTACGGTGACCGCGCGCGAGCGCACCGCCTACGACAGCCAGCTCGCACTGCAGCGCGCCGAGCACGAGGCCGAGATCGAGCGCGTGCGTGCCGCCGACGCCGCGCAGGCGGCGCGGGTGCTCGCCGCCGTGCAGGAACGATTATCGAACGAAATCGAGGCGGGGCGCCGTACGAGCCTCGAGCTGGAGGAGACGCTCGCCGAGCTCGAGCGCGCGCGCGAGGCGTACGGGGCGGCGATGGCCGGGCTCTACGAGGAGCGCACGCGAAACGACCGGCTCATGCAGCAGATCGTCGCGCTGCGCGACGAACACGCGGAGGATGCCGAGGGTGCGGCTGCCGCGCTCGAGGCCGCGCGGCACGAGTGCGCCGCCGCCGACCGTGCGGCGAGCGCGATGCGCGACGAACTCGCGGCGCTGGCGGAGCGTGTGCGCGCGGCCGACGCGGACGGTCAGGCGCTGCGTGCGGAGATCGCGCGTTTGACAGAACTCTTACGCGGCGCGGAGGGGGACAGCCTGGCCCTGCGCGAGGTGCTCTCGTCGCACTCCTGGAAGTTGACGGCTCCGTTGCGACGTGCCGTTTCCGCGGTGCGCCGCTGATGGCGTTGTCATCGTCCCCGGTCTCCGAGGAGCGCCCATAGATGCAAGCCCGCGACGCGCGCCGACCGCTGTTCGACGAGGACTGGTATCGGCGCGACGATCCGGACTTCGACGGTGATGCGTACGCGCACTTCGCGAACTTCGGCTGGCGCGCCAAACGTGATCCGCATCCGCTCTTCGACGTTGCGTACTATCTCGAACAGGTTCCCGAGCTGATCGGCGGCGACGAGAACCCGCTCGAGCACTACCTGCGCGTCGGCGCCGCGAACGGCGTCGACCCGCACCCGCTCTTCGACAGCGCGTTCTACCTGGGCCGCTACGGTGTCGCGGTCGGCGAAGACAACCCGCTCGTCCACTATCTCGAGATCGGCGGGTTCTGCGGCTTCGATCCCAACCTGTTCTTCGTCTCCTCACTCTACTTGGAAGCGTGGGAAGACGTGCGCGAGCTGGAGATGAACCCGCTCGAGCACTTCGCGCGGTTCGGCGGGAAGGAGTGGGCGCGCGCCCCGCACCCGCTGTTCGACTCGCAGAGCTACGCGCGGCGCCACCGGCTTCCGGTCGGCGTGAACCCGCTGACCGATTTCTTCGCGCGGCTGCACGCGGTGCGCGCGCACGCGGCGCGCCCGGTCGAGCGGCCCGACGTCTCGGCGATCATCCTCAACTTCAACAAGTCGCTGCTGACGCTGGAGTGCGTCGCCGACCTGCTGCTCGGGGCCGGGGCGCTCGCGCTCGAAGTCGTCGTCGTCGACAACGGCAGCGATCCGAGCGACTTCGGCCAGCTCGCCGCGAACCTGCCGTCGAGCGTGAAGCTCGTGCGCCTCGCGACGAACCGGTTCTTCGGCGAAGGCAACAACATCGGCGTCGAAGCGTCGAGCGGGTCGAACCTGCTGTTCCTCAACAACGACGCCTTCGTCGGCGAGACGACGCTGCAAGCGCTGTACGACGTGTTGCTCACGCGCGCCGATGCCGGCGCGGCCGGACCGCGCTTCGTCTACACCGACGGGCTGCTGCAGGAGTGCGGCGCGATGGTCAGCGACTGCGGGACCGTCACGCAGCGCGGCAAGGGGCTCGACGACCAGCCCGGCCGCCTCCGCACGACCGAACCCGTCGACTACGTCTCCGCCGCGTGCCTGCTGATGCCGCGCGACGTGTTCGAACGGATCGGCGGGTTCGATCTGGCCTGGGACCCGGCGTACTACGAGGACGTCGACCTCTGCCTGAAGCTGAAGCTGATCGGGAAGAAGACGTACTACTGCGCCGACGCGACCGTCACGCACATCGAGAACGCGACCTCGTCCGATCCGTCGCACGGGCTGCGGCTGAACACGGTCGTCGCGATCAACCGCGAGAAGTTCATCTCGCGCTGGGGCGAGTACATCGCGCACGGCGACGACGCGTCGTACCTGCGCTTCGCGCTCCCGGCGCCGCTCGCGGAGAGCGCGCAGCCGGCGGCCGAGACGGCGGTGCTCTACACGCCGTATCCGCTCGTCCCGGGCGGCGGTGAGCGCTATTTGCTCTCGATCGCACAGGCGCTCTCGCGGCGCTACCGGACCTACCTCGTCACGCCGGAGCGCTACAGCACGTTCCGCCTGCGCGGGCTCGCGAACGAGCTGGAGCTGGACCTCTCGCACGTGCGGCTGGCGACCGCCGCGGCGCTCCCGCGGCTGGCGGCCGACTGCGCGCTGTTCTTCGCCATGGGGAACGAGGCGCTGCCGCCGATCCCGGCGCTCGGGCGCCGCCGCGTCTTCATCTGCCAGTTCCCGTTCCCGATGCACCCGAACCACCTCGCGCGCACGTGGGGCGGGCTCGACGAGTACGACGACGTGCTGGTCTATTCGCCGTTCGCGGCGCGCCACTTCAAGTCGCGCGCGAAGCGGCTCGCGCGTGCGCTGCCGAACGTCACCGTCCTCCCGCCGCCGTCGCCGATGTACGCCGACGCCGGACCGGCCGGGCGCATTCCGGGTCGCATCGTGAACGTCGGCCGGTTCGCACCGGGCGGGCACTGCAAGCGCCAGGACACGCTGGTCGACGCGTTTCGCAAGCTGGTCGACAAGTCGGGGCGCAAGGACCTCGACCTGCACCTGATCGGGACGGTCTCCGCCGATCCGGCCGCGCGCGACTACTTTCTCGACGTGCGCCAGCGCGCCGCGGGGCTGCCGGTCTCGTTCCACCTGAACGCGTCGGCCGACGTGGTGCGCGAGCTCTACGCGACCGCGACCTGCTACTGGCACGCGACCGGCTTCGGGGAGAACGAGACGCGGTATCCCGAGCGGATGGAGCACTTCGGGATCTCGGTCGTCGAGGCGATGTCGGCCGGCACGATCCCGCTCGTCTACGCGGCCGGCGGCCCGGCCGACATCGTCGACGACGGTGAGAACGGCGCCCACTGGCGCAACGCCGACGAGCTGGTCCAGAAGACGCTCGAGATCTTGGAGATGTCGGAGGACGAGGCCGACGCGCTGCGCGGCGCGGCGCTCGGCAAGGCGCGCCGCTTCGACGCCGACGCGTTCGAGCTGCGGCTCGCGGGGCTGTTCGATCTCGACCTGGACCCGCCCGAATCGCCGAACGGGGTGAGCAACGGGCTCGTCCCGTCGCTCGTACCGTAAGCGGAGGGACATTCGAACCCGCGCGCCGCATTGACGGCCGCGTGCCCAAGCTCGGTTCGCGCTCCACGCTGCTGCTGGACGCCGTCGCGGCGGTGATCGTCGGGGTCGCCGCGGTGGCGTTCCCGCTCATCGCGCTCGCGCTGGCCGTGGTCGCGCTGCTGATCCTGATGCTGCGCACCCCGGAGCGAGGCGCGTAGCCGGGTGATTCGGGCACTCGTGGCCGCGTGCGCCGCCTTGGCGGTGCTCGCCGGCTGCTATTCCGGCGCGCCTACCGACGACCCGAGCACGCGCCCCGACCAGTTCTATCCGGACGGCGTCGCGACGCCGCATCCGGGCGAGCCGCCGGTTCCGGAACCAACCGGAATCTGGAAGTCGCGCCAGTCCGACGACCCGGACTGCTGCTGGCTCGGGCCGCGCGCGGACTTCGACGTGCGCGTCGCGCCGGGCGCCCGGACGCTGCGCCTGACGATGTTCATCCCCGACTTGCCGATGTTCCACGAGAACACGCAATCGATGACGGTCGCGGTCGACGGCGGCAAACCGGAAGAAGTCTCCGACCTGGTTCCCGGGCTACACCGCGTCGACGCCCCACTCGGTGCGCATCACGGCACGGTCGTGCGGGTCGAGATCGTCCCGAGCTTCACGTTCGTCCCGATCAAGGCGCACTTCAACACCGACAGCCGCGTGCTCTCGATCTACCTGCGCGCGGTTCGGTCGCGCTGATGCTCGCGCAGCAGCATTTCGTCTACGGGCTCGTGCTCGCGCACCTCGCGTGGGCGTGGTTCTACCTCTGCGGCACGGCCCTGCGCAAGCCGGAGCCGGTCGAGGGGATATCCCCCGCACAGGCGCTGCTCGACGTCGTGATCACCTCGGCGAGCGGGCTCGCGCTGACCGGCTTCGCGACGTTCGTGCTCGGCCTCGCGGGGCTGATCTATCCGCTGGCCGCGGCGCTTGCGGTCCCCGCCGTCGGCGTCGTCTGCGCGCTGCGCGGCGACTCGCCGCTGCGCGCCGGCTTCTGGCGCCTGCGCTTCGGCCAGCTGAAGCGCGCGCTGTCGCTGCCCGCCGCGCTGGTCTGGCTGATGGCGATCCCGCTCGCGCTGCAGGCGATCGTTCCCGACACCGGCTCCGACGCGACCGTCTACTACATGACGTACGGCTTCGAGTGGGCGCACGCGCACCGGCTCGTCGTCGACCCGTGGCTGCGGCTTCCGCACACGACCAACAACTGGCCGCTGATGCTGACCTGGCCGTACGCGCTCGGCGTCGACGACTACATGCGGTTCCTGAACTGGCTGACCGGCGCGTTCACGCTGCTCGCGGTCTACGCGTTCACCGCGCGTTTCGGGCGCGCGTACCGCGACGAGAACGCGCCCGACGTGCCGGCGGCCGGCGTCCTCGCGGCGCTCGCGGTCGCGCTGACGCCGATGTTCGTCGAGTTCGTCGACTACAACATGATCGACGTCCCGACGTCGCTGTTCTTCACGGTGAGCGCGATGGCGGGGATTCGCGCGGTCCAGCGCTGCACGCGCGGCATCCTCGCCGAAGCGATCGTGCTCGCCGCGTTCCTGATCGGGTTGAAGGTCTCGCTCCTGCTGCTCGGCCCGCTGTTCGCGGCACTGATCCTGATCGCGCTGCGCGGTGCGCCGCGGCGCCGCGCCGTGCTCGCGCTCGCCGCGCTGGTCGTGCTCGCCTCGCCGTGGTACGTGCGCAGTTTCGTCTACACCGGCGATCCGATCGACCCGATCCTCAATCTGCGGTTCCACCACGCCGATCCGAAGTGGTCGGTCGCCGATGAGGTCAATCAGCTCGGCGACCTGCGCACCGACACCAGCCCGGGCACGCTGCTGCAAATCCCGCGGCGGCTCTTCCTCGACCCGTCGGGCCGCGATCTGCGCGACACCGGGGTCTCGCTCGCCGACACGCTCTACGTCGTCCCGCTCGCATTCCTCGCCTTCGTGCTGCTCGCGCGGCGGCTGCGGCCCTCGCCGATCGCGCTGGCCGCGTGCGCGCTCGCGTACGCGTACGCGTACTGGACGCTGACCTCGCACCTGGCGCGCTACGTGCTGCTGTTCGTCCCCCTGCTCGCCGCGTTTCTCGCGCTCTTCGCGCTCGCGCTGACCGCGCATCGCAGGATCGCGTGGCGCGCGGCGGCGCTCGCCGCGCTTGCGCTGCTGGCGATCCCCTCGCCGTCACCCGAAGGCCGCGCGCTGTTCTGGAACATCTACGTCGACGAGTACCTCCTGATCGGACAGCTCTACGCGGGCCGGACCGTGTGGCTCGAAGACCGCGCGCCGGCGTACTCGTCGATCGAGTATCTGTGCCGCACGCTGCCGCGCGCGCACCGTCCCCACGACAACGTTTACGTCGTCCTACTAGGCGGGAGTCAGATCTTCTTCAAGGAGTGCGGCATCCAGATCATCGGCGACTCGTTCGGGCCGGAGCGCTACGGCGATCTCAGCCGTGCGGTCGCGCACGACGACGTGACGCAATGGGCCGAGCGCTTCCATGTCGGCTCGTTCATGCTGCCCGACTACGAGGACAAGATCGCGATCTTCGCGGGGCTGCGCGACACGCTGACCGAACTCGGCTGGCGCGAAGTGCTGTTCCCGCAGAGCGACTACATCGTCTATCTTTCACCGGAAACGCAGCGCGCGCTGGAGGCGCATCCGCAGAACCCGCAAAAATAGCGGAAACCGCCTACGTCCAGCGAGAGGGGTGACCGTGACCGCGATCGTCGCGCCGAATGCCGGTATATACTACACCGCCGGGTACTGGAACGACATCCCGTCCGTCAAGGCCGAGATCAACGAGCGCATCTCGGGCCGGCCCGACGTCAGCTATCTGGAGTATTTCGCCGAGCGCGTGGGCAGGAAGACGTTCGGGCGCGCGCTGTTCCTCAACTGCGGGAACGGTTGGGTCGAACGCGACTTCTTCAAGCACGGGCTGATCGAGAGCGCGGTCGGCATCGACTATTCGGAAGAGCTGCTCGCGGAGGCTCGCCGGCACGGGCGCGACCTTCCCGTCCGCTACATGCGCGCCGACATCAACGACGCCGTCTTCGACGAGCGCTTCGACTTGATCGTCAACTACGCGGCCGCGCACCACATCGCGTATGTCGACCGCGTCTTTCGCAACCTGTGCCGGCACCTGGTCACGGGTGGATACTTCGTCAGCTACGACTACGTCGGGCCGCACCGCAACCAATATCCGTACGAGCAGTGGGAAGCGGTCTGGCGGCTCAACAACGCGCTGCCGCGCGAGGCGCGCCAGACGCTGCGCTATCCGCACTTCCCGACGATGATGCACGACGATCCGACCGAGGCGATCCACTCCGAGCTGACGCTCGAGACGTTCGGGCGCTACTTCCGCACCGAAGAGTACCGCGCGGCCGGCGGTGCGCTGGCGTATCCGATCCTCACGTTCAACCGCGCGCTGGAGCGGGTCGACTCCGAGCTCCGCGACGAGGCCGTCGAGACGATCATGACCGCCGACCGGCGCTACCTCGCCGACAATCCGGGCACCGAGCTGTTCGCGTTCTGGTACGGCACGCCGCGGCACGAAGTGCTGCGCGACCGTGCGCTCCTACGCCGCTGGGAAGAGGACGAGCGCGCCCGCGAGGATCGTGCGCGTGCGGCGCGCGGCCGCTACTACGAGCCGACGCTGCTGCAGGCGATGCTCTATCCGGACGCCTTTCCGGTCTAAAACGTCTTGATCTTGGCGAGGCCGCTGGCGCGGAAGATCGTCGTGACCGTGTCGATGTTCTCGGCCTTCGCGAAGTAGGCGACGACGCTGCGCCCGGCCTGGAGCGCATCGACGTAGTTCTCGACCTCGTCATCGGGGATCTCGAGGTCCCCGAGCCGGTCGCTGAGCGTCTCGTTCCGGAAGTAGTGGGTTCCGAAGCCGCCCGCGGTCGGCACGCCGCTCGTCACGCCGGGGACGCCGGTCCCCTGGCCGCCGCCGGTCATCAGGCCGCCCTCCATGATCCCGGTCCGCGAGGCCGCGCCCTGGGTCGAGTCGTCGGGCCCGATCAGCTGGATCGGGTCGAGCGGAAGCCCCGCCTCCTTCAGCGCCGCTTCGATGGCGGAGATGTCGCCGTTCTGGGAGATGCCGGTCACGACCAGACCCACGGATGAACCTCACTGCGAAATGGGCGGGGTGCTTGCGAGGGGGCGAAGTTCGCGGCCCCGCGGCCGGCGCCTCTCGCTGCTGTCCGCTCTACCCGCCGAGGTGGCGAACCGCGCGCCCGAGCCGCGCGATCCCCTCGGCGATGCGCTCCGGCGGCATCGCGGAGAAGTTCAGCCGCATCCCGTCGCCGCGGTCCTTCGCCGGATAGAACGGCCGGCCGGGGACGAACACGACGCCGTCGCGGACCGCATGCTCGAACAGCACCTCGGTGTCGATTCCCGCACCGACCGTGGCCCACAGAAACATCCCGCCGTCGGGAACGTTCCAGCGCACGTGCGCGGGCATCTCCGCCGCCAGCGCGGCGGTCATGGCGTCGCGGCGCGCGCGGTAGGTCGCGCGCACGACGTCCAGGTGCGCATCGAGCCGCGATCCGTCCTCGACGTAGGCGTGGAAGACGTACTGTGTGTAGGGGCTGGAGTGCAGGTCGGCGCCCTGCTTCGCGGTGACGATCCGCTCGCGCAGCGCGTGGTCGGTGACGACCATCCACGCGACGCGCAGCCCCGGCGCGACCATCTTCGAGCCGGTCCCGAGGTACGTCACGGCGCCTTGCGAGGCATGGCTCAGCAGCGGCGGCCACGGCTCGCGCGCGAACGTGATCTCGCCGTACGGGTCGTCTTCGAGGATCGGCACGCCGTGGCGCGCGCAGATCGCGACGACCTGCGCGCGGCGCTCGAGCGCGAGCGTGTTCCCGGTCGGGTTCTGGTAGTTCGGGATGAGGTACAGAAACTTCGGCTTCGGATCGGCCGCACCGAGCGCGGTCTCGAGCGCCTCCGGAACGATCCCGTGCGCGTCGGAGGCGACCGCGAGATAGTCCGGCTCGAACGCGTCGAAGGCCTGGATCGCGCCGAGGTACGAGGGATTCTCCAGCGCGACGACGTCGCCCGGATCGAGGAAGACGCGCGCGTAGAGGTCGAGCCCCTGCTGCGAGCCGTTGGTGATGATCACGTCGTCGGCGTGGACCGCGACGCCGTCGCGGCGCAGTCGGTTGGCAACCCAGGCGCGCAGCTCGGGGACCCCGTCGGTCACCGAGTACTGCAGCGCGGCGGCACCGCGCGCGCGCATCACGCGGTCCTGCGCCGCCGAGACGTCCGCGACGGGGAACAGCTCCGCGGCCGGCAGCCCGCCGCCGAACGAGATGACGTCGGGATTCTGCGTCACCTTGAGCATCTCGCGGATCGTCGACGGCTTGAGCCGCTCGACGCGCCGCGCCAACCGGTACGGGGGGACGAGGATGTCCATGGGACGGCGCTCCTTCGCCGTGGCCGGGCTCGGGGTCTGCTGCCTGAAGGACCCGCCGCGCGTTCGAGTCGTAAGGCAGGCGGCGTGCAGACCGAAACCCCGCCGCGCACGGTCGCGGTCGTGCCGGCGTACCGCGCGGCGGCGACCCTGGCGCGCGTCGTCGAGCGCGCGCTGGAAGTCGTCGACGAGGTGATCGTCGTCGACGACGCCTGCCCCGAACGCTGCAGCGAGGTGCTCGCCGGCGCGCCGAGCCGCGTGCACGTCGTGCGCCGCGAGCACAACGGCGGGGTCGGCGCGGCGACCAAGACGGGGATCGTCGAGGCGCTCGCGCGCGGCGCGGAGATCATCGTGAAGGTCGACGCCGACGACCAGATGGACACGAGCTACATCCCGCACATGGTCGCGTTCTTGCAGCGCGCGCCCGAGATCGACATGGTGAAGGGGAACCGCTTCGCCGATCCCGCGACGCTCTACCGGATGCCGGTCACGCGGCTGATCGGGAACGCGGGACTGACGTTCCTCGTGAAGTTCAGCACCGGCTACTGGACGATCGTCGACCCGACGAACGGCTTCATCGCGGTGCGCGCGCGCGCGCTGCGCGAGACGAACCTGGCGCGGCTCGCCGACCGCTACTTCTTCGAGATCGACCTGCTCTGCGCGTTCGGGCTGCGCCGGCGCCCGATCGCCGAGATGGAGATGCCGGCGATCTACGCGGGCGAGCGCAGCTCGCTCTCGGTCGGCACGGTGCTGCTGACCTTCCCGGGCCGGCTGCTGACGCGGTTCCTGCGCCGCATCCTGGTCAACTACTTCGTCGTCGAGATCAACGTCGGGACGCTGTGCGCGGTGATCGGCTTGCCGATGCTGCTTGCCGGGCTTGCCTTCGGCGGCCACGAGTGGGCCGTCTCGATCGCGACCAACCAGCCGCGCCCGACCGGGACGATCATCCTCGCGCTGATGCTGTTCACGATCGGCTTCCAACTCGCGCTGCAGGCGGTCTTGTTCGACGTCCAGTTCGGGACCCGGACCGCCAAGGTGCGGGCCGACCGGGAGGTGCGGGACACGGTGCCGTCCTAGTCTGAGACGTGGCCACCGCTGAACAGGCGACCGAGCAGTTGCGCGTCACCTTCGTACACTGCCCCGACCCGACGTACGCCGACACGCAGAACTACGGTGCCCAGTTCATGCCGGTCTGGGCGTACACGCTCGCCGCGCACATCCCGCAGGACGGTCGCTTCGCGCTGCAGCTGCACGACACGCGCGTCCAGACGCTCGACGACGTGCCGGCCTCCGACGTCTTCCTGTTCAGCGGGATCAACCAGGACCACGGCAACCTGATGCGGGTGCGCGCCGCGCTGAAGGCGCTCTTCCCGGACGCGGTCTCGATCATCGGCGGACCGATCTGCTGGTCGTTCAACCAAGCCGGCGACGTCGCGAAGCTCGACGGCTTCGACCACATCTTCATCGGCGACGGCGAAGAGCAGATCACCGAGCTGCTGGAGAGCGTGCGCACCGGCACGCCGCTCGCCCCCGTCATCCAGAACAAGGAACGCTTCGACCTGAACAAGTCGCGGCACATGTTCCGCCCGCTGATGGACCCGACGATCCACCGCTACTACGGCGCGGTGCTCGAGGTCTCGCGCGGCTGCCCGTTCCTGTGCGAGTTCTGCGACATCCGCATCCTGCCGGACAACAACCGCTCGCACGTGAAGTCGCCACAGCTCCTGATCGAGGAGCTGGACCACCTGTGCAAACTCGGTGTCCGTCAGGTGCTGCTCGCCTGCGACAACTTCATCGGCGACCCGAAGTGGGCCAACGAGGTGCTCGACGCACTGCTCGAATGGCAGGCGCGGACCGGCCAGCGCCCCAGCCTCTATACCTGGCTGACGATCAACCTCTACAAGCAGCGCGAGCTGATGCGCAAGATGCGCCGCGCCGGCTTCGACATGGTCTTCATCGGCGTCGAGAGCTTCAATGCGAACTCGCTGCTCGAGACGGCGAAGGTGCAGAACGCCGCGGTCTCGGTCGCCGAGACGGTGCGCGAGATCCAGTCGTACGGCTTCATCGTCGTCGGCGGCCTGATCTTCGGCTTCGACTCGGACGACGACGCCGCGTTCGACATCACGCTGCAGGGGCTGCACGACGCGGGAATGCTCTCCGGCGATCCGTCGCTGCTGACCGCGCTTCCCGGCACGCCGCTCCACCGCCGTATGAAGCTCGCCGGGCGCCTGCGCGACGTGCGCTACGGCCTGGGCGGCTTCAAGTACCAGACGAACATCAAGTACCTGATGCCGACCGACAAGATGATCGCCGGCTACAAATACTTCGTCGAGCAGTTCTGCACCGGGGGCAAGCAGTACGCGCGCCTGAAGGTGTTCTTCGACAACCTCGACCGCGGGAATTTCGTCCCGATCGAGGGCGCGGGCTACGGCAACGTCGGGCTCTTCCTCAAGATGATCCTGCGCAACCCTGCGGCGACGAAGCAGATGCTGACGCGTCTGTTCCGCTTCGCGAGCCGGCCGCGTGACGTCTACTGGGCGATGCGCGGGCTCGGCCTTGCGCTCTCGCGGCGCGGCCGCGTTCGCGGCGCGCTCGGCTACTTCCAGTTCTGGTTCTTCGCGTGGACCAACTCCGTGCTGAAGTACCGGAACCTCTCGGCGCGCGACTTCGACATCGCGAGCATCGAGGGCGCGTACGGGCCGGAGCACATCCTGCCGGTCGAGTACGACCAGGACGTCAAGGAAGACATTCCGGCGGC
>JAFAMK010000197.1 GCA_019233415.1 Vulcanimicrobiota bacterium | reverse complement strand
ACGCGAGGTCGACGCTCGCGCCGCGCGCGAGCAGCGCGCGCCCGTGCGGCCCGTCGAACAGCGCGAACGCGTGGCGGCGCGAGCGCACGAGGTACGGCAGTTCGAAGAGCTGCGCCGGCGGGATCAGGTTTGCGATCACCGAGCAGTTGACGGAGGCGAGCGCGAGGTCGGCCGTGCGCAGGTCGATCAGCAGCTGCGCGGGCGGCTTCGCGTACGGGATGATCAGCTCGACGCGCAGCTCGCCACGCGCGAGCGTTTCGAGCTCGCCCTTGAAGACCTCCAGCATCCGCGCCGGCGGTGAGTCGGCGGCGACCGCGCACGCGACGCGCAGCGTGCGGACCGGTGTATGAATCGTCACCGGCGTGCCGCTGCCGAGCGCGGCAAGCTCGTTGTTCTGGAACGCGACGTTCGCGATCCACTGCTGCGTCTCGGCGGTGTCGGCGAAGTGCTCGCGGACCGTGCGCAGCAGCGCGGTCGCGGATGAGCCGTACTGGTCGGCCGCCGAGACCTCGCTCTCGATGAGTTCTTCGACCTCGGCGAACGTTGCGACGACGGCGCCGACGGCAGCCGAGATCGCGTCGAGCGCGGCGCGCGCGCCGGTGGCGGAGCGTTCGCTGCCGCTCACCGCCGCGTCGAGCGCGTTGCCGAACGCACCGGTTGACGCGCCGCGTTCGGCGATGCGGGCGAGCAGTGTGTCCATGTCGCGGGTCGCCGAGCGCGTCGACTCGGCGAGCTTGCGCACCTCGCTTGCGACGACCGAGAAGCCGCGCCCGTGCACGCCGGCGCGCGCGGCTTCAATGGAAGCGTTCAGTGCGAGCAGGTTCGTGCGCTCGGAGACGTCGCGCACGAAGTCGACGATCCCCTCGATCTGGTCGGTCAGCGCGAGCAGCTCGCCGATCGAGCCGAGCGCGTTCTTCGTGACCGCGGCCAACTCGCTCGACGCGGCGGTCAGCTCTTCGATCCCGCGCGCCGCCGAGCGCAACTGCTCGTCGGCTTCGGCGCTGCGCGTGCGTGCCTCCGAGACGGCGATCCCCGCGCCGCGGACACGGTTGGCCGAGCCGCGTGCGGTCCGGGCGATCTCGACGATCGCGGCCGTTTGCGCGATCCCGTTCGTCGTCAGGCGCGCGGCGGCCGATCGCAGGCGGGCGATCGCGTCGCCCGCTTGGGCCGCGACCGCACGGACGCGGCTCTTACCGTCCGACTCGGTCGGCGACTCCTCGCCGCGTACCGTAGACGCCCTCGTCTCGGTCAACCGTACCCTCCTTGCCGGACCCCGTGCCGGACAAGCGCGCTACGTCGTTGACTCGCCCGTTTCGGCCGGCCGGGAGAGCGTCCTGCGGCCGATAGGCCAAGATCGCGCCGTCACGGAGCAGCGTCTCGCGGATCGCCGCGACCGCCACCGGGTCGCGCGCGATCGCGCCCAGGTCTTCGCGCCCTTCGACAAGCTCCGGATGACGGGAAGCCCCCCCTGTCATCCTGAGCCTGTCCCCTGTCATCCTGAGCCTCTCCCCTGTCATCCTGAGCCTGTCGAAGGACGGCCTGTCGAGTGCAGCGGCGATGCCGGCTGCTTCGCCTTCTTCGATCGTCGTGGGGATCACGCGTGCGCTCCCGGCGGCGAGGTGGGTCGCGCTGATCGCCGGCGAGGCGAGGATCACGTTCGCCAGATCGCGCGGCACCATCGTCCCGAACGGGATTCCGTAGACGTGCCGCAGCGGCGCGTAGGCGAGATGGTCGGTCGCGGTGACCGGGTGCAGGTCGAGCGGGTACGAGCTGAGCCCGATCGTGTCGGCCGGGATCGCGCCACCCCACACGTCCTCGGCCGTCAGCCGTTCCACGCCGGCGAAGTGGCGGGTCTCGCGCACATAGACCGCGCTCGCATAGCGCCCCAGCGTGGCGTGCTCGGCGCCCGGCAGTCGTGCGCGAAGGAACGCGATCAGGTGCGGCGTTTCGTGCTCACTGAGCGTGCGCGCACGCGCCAGGTCGGCCTCGGAGAGCGCATCGATCCCGAGCACGTCGACCGCGTTCACGGTGACCGTGCCGGTCGGCTCGCGGCCGAGGTTGAGGTCGCGCACGACGACGTCGGGCGAGAGCGGCCGATAGTCCGCCAGCAGCGTCGCATAACCCCATGCGCGCCGCGCGCCCGCGCCGCCCGGGCCGTACGCCGCCGCGTCGTAGTGTGCCGCGAGCGCAGACCAGTCGACGCCGCGCAGCGTGAACATCAGCGTGACGGCCTGCATCCGCTCGTCGACGCCGGTGTCCTGGCGGCCGAGATCGTACCGCGCGCCCGCGAGCGCCGCAACGTCGCCGTCATCCGTCGCATCAACGACAGCATCCGCGCGGAGCGTGAACGTGCGTCCGTCGGCTCGTGCGAAGGTGACGCTTTCGACCGCGCGTCCGCTCGCATCGGCAACCGGGTGCGAATCGTTCTCCGCGACGGTCTGCACCGCGATGGGCCGCGCTTGCAGCACGACGTGAATCCGCGGCTCGCTAAGGACGAGCTGCGCGAAGTAACGCGCCGCGTCGCTCGGCGTGAACGCGTCGCCGAGCGCCGCATGGACCTCGCGAAATAGCCCGCCCTGAATCGCCGCACCGTCGGGCGCGACGTTCACGTCCCACTGATCCATCATCGCATCGGTCAGAATCCCGCCGAGCACCGGGTCCGCCCCGACCAGCGTCACGTCGCTGCCCTGTCGCGCCGCGGTCACCGCCGCTGCGACGCCCGCAGGCGTCCCGCCGACGACGAGCACGGAGGCGTGCGTCTGCGCGAACGCCGGCGAGGCAAGCAACATCGCGAAGAAGAGCACAGCCGGAACGCCGGTGCCGAGAATACGACGGAGCATTTCTCATGAGAAAACGAAACGGCGCCCACAGACGTGCGCGGGCACCGTTCGTTTGGCCGAGTCCTTACGCGGTCTCGAAGAAATCGGAGAGGGGGAGATTCGAACTCCCGATACCTTTTACAGTATGCTCGCTTTCCAAGCGAGTGCATTCAACCGCTCTGCCACCTCTCCACGCGGCCGACGACGCTCATTCAACGCCCTAGGGGTCGAACGCCTCGCGCCCCTTCGACAAGCTCAGGATGACAGGGTGTGTCCCCCGTCATCCTGAGCTTGTCGAAGGACGGCCAACTCAGATGCGGGCGGGGTGCCAGATCGTCTTCAGTTCGGTGAAGGCGAGGATGCGGTCGAGGTCATTGTAGGCGTCGGCGAACCAGGCTTCGCACGGCGGGGCCGGCTCGAAGCGGGTGCGTTTGACGTTCTCGGCGGCGAGTTCGCCCAGTTTTTTCTCGGCGGCGGGGGCAAGGCCGAAGGCGGCGAGGGCGTTGACGTCCATGTGGCCGGCCAGGACCGGGCCGAGGTCGGTGCGGGAGCCGGTCAGCACGTTGCAGGCGCCGCCCGGCAGGTCGCTGGTCGCCAGGCACTCCGCGAAGACGACTGCGGTCCGCGGATCGCGCTCGCCCGCGACGACGACCACGGCGTTCCCGCTGACCAACGCGGGGACGACCGCCGTGACCAGGCCGAGCAGGGCGGGCGCGTCGGGGGCGAGGACCGCGACGACCCCGGTCGGCTCGGGGGTCGAGAAGTTGAAGTGCGGGCCGCCGACGGGGTTGCGGGTCGAGGCGAGGGCGAGGTACTTGTCGCACCAGCCGGCATACCAGAGCGTCCGGTCGACGGCCGCCGCGACCTCGGCCGCCGCGCCGGCCTCGTCGACCGTCCCGCCGGCGACGAGCAGGGCCGCCAGCTCGCCTTTGCGAGCCTCCAGCATCTCGGCCAGCCGGTAGAGCACGAGCCCACGCAGCGCCGGGGTTTGGTCGGCCCACTTCTCGTGGGCGGCGCGGGCCGCGACGACGGCGTCGCGGACGTCCTTGCGCGAGGCGTAGGCGACGTTCTCGCCGTCGATCTGGACGCTGCGCCCGGACTCGCTGCGCGCGAACGCGCCCGCGATGTAGAGCTTGTACATCTTGCGGACCGCGACGCGTCCGTTCGTCTCCATCGACGGAGAGTTCCGGCGCCGCGCCCGGCCTCCTCGGGCGCCGCGATGGGGCGGGCGCCGGGCGGGTACAGTTCTGGCGTACACCGTTCGACCGCGGGAGCAAACGTATTGTGACGACCAAGACCAACGGCCAGCCGTTTCTGAGCGACGTGACGGAACTGCGCCGCCGCGCGCGCGAGGAGATCGAAAAGGGCGCGATCACCGAGGACTACGCGCTCGACCCGAAACAGGCGATCGAGCTGCTCCAGATCGCGCTCGCGACCGAGATCGTCTGCGTGCTGCGCTACACGATGCACAGCGTCGCGGCGACCGGGATCGCGAGCGAGGGACCGAAAGACGAGTTCGCCGAGCACGCCGACGAAGAGCGCGAGCACATGGGGATGATCGCCGAGCGGATCAATCAGCTCGGCGGCACGCCGAACTTCGACCCGGAGGGGCTTGCGACGCGCGCGGCGTCGCAGTACGGCCCGGGCGACCTCGACCTCGTCGCGATGATCAAGGAGAACCTGATCGCCGAGCGGATCGCGATCGCGCACTACCGCGAGCTGATCCACTTCTTCGGCGAGAAGGACCCCACGACGCGCACGATGCTCGAAGAGATCCTGGCGACGGAAGAAGAGCACGCCAACGACATGCACGATCTCCTCGTCGCCCACGAAGGGAAACCGATGCTCTCGCGCTGATACGCCGGGATGGCGATGGACCGAGCGCAGCAGCCTCTTCCGCGTACCGAAATCCTGTTGCGAGGTCGTACGTGGGGACCCCATGCGAAGCATGGGGGGCGCGGAGCCTAGGGCGGAGCGCCGTTAGAATGGAGCTGATCTGCGTTCGCCATGGGCGGACGGCTTGGAACCTCGGGAAGCGGTTTCAAGGGCATACCGATATTCCGCTGGATGATGAGGGCCGCGCTCAAGCGACGGCCCTCGCGGCGCTGCTGCGGCACGAGCGGATCGACGCGGCCGTGTCGAGCGATCTCGCGCGGGCGGCGGAGACGGCGCGGATCGTGCTCGGCGACCGGAAGGTGCCGCTGCGGTTCGACACCGACTGGCGCGAGATGCGGTTCGGCGACTGGGAAGGGCTGACGTGGGAGCAGATCGTCGCGGCGTACCCGCAGGCCGACCACGGGCACGAGACGTCGGTGCGTCACTATGCGCCGCTCGGCGGCGAGACGTTCGACGAGCTGTGCGCGCGCGTTCGGCGAGCCATCGACCGCATCACGGCCGAACTGAGCGATGAGGGCGTGGGGCTCGTCGCGACACACGCGGGGCCCTTGCACGCGATGCTCACCGTGCTGCTCGGCGACGACGAGGCGCGTGCGCTCGGCGTGCGCTTCGCGACCGCGTCGATTACGCGTTTCCGGCGCGACGACCGCGGCGCGTGGTCGCTGGCGCGGTTGAACCAGGTCGCGCAGGCGCAGGTGGCGTCGTGATCACGCGCGACTGGCGCGAGGAGATCGCCCCGCTCGACGCCGATGCGGCGGCGGCCGCGCGCGAACGAATTGACAACCTGACGAAGCCGCTCGGAAGCCTGGGCCGGATCGAAGAGCTGGCGGTGCAGCTGTGCGCGATCGCCGGTGCGATTCCGGCGCACAACTACGAGCGCCGCGCGATCCTCGTCGGCGCGGG
>JAFAMK010000129.1 GCA_019233415.1 Vulcanimicrobiota bacterium | reverse complement strand
GGCGCGGGTTGCGGTGTAACCGTCGACTTCGGGCATCTCGCAGTCCATCAGGACGAGGTCGAAGCGGCGCTCGGCGACGGCGTCGATCGCCATGCGGCCGTTCTCCGCGACGTCGGCGCCGTAGCCGAGTCTCTTCAGCTGCTGCAGGGTCAGCTTGCGGTTCACCGCATTGTCGTCGACGACCAGGACCGCGACGTCGCGGCCGGCGGACGCGCCGACGCTGGCGCGCTCGACGGCCGGCACCTGGACGCGCTGGCGCGTCAGCGCGCCGACGACGGCGTCGTAAAGCGCTTGATGGCGCAGCGGCTTGCGGACCGCGAACGCGAAGCCGGCACCGCGCGCCGTCTCGACCCAGCCGGGCTCGTCGTACGCCGAGACGAAGACGGCGGGCAGCGTGGGCTGCGTCTCGCGCAGAAATGCGAGCAGTCCGTACGCGTCGGTGCCGTTCCCGTGCGCGAGGACCGCGACGTCGTACGGCGGCGTCGACGACACGCGCGCGCCCCAGCGCGTCAGGTAGCGCTCCGCGACGGCGCGCGCGTTCGGTTCGGTGTCGACCAGCAGCATGCGCACGCCGCGCAGGATGGCGCGGTCGCGTTCGCGCGAGGCGCCGCCGACGCGCGGGAGCGGGATCGCGAAGCGAAACGTCGTCCCGACGCCGGCAACCGTGTCGAGCCGAATCTCGCCGTCCATCAGCGCGACGAGCCGCTTCGAGATCGACAGGCCGAGCCCGGTCCCGCCGTAGCGGCGCGTCGTCCCCGCGTCGGCTTGGCGGAACGGCTCGAACAGGTGCGCGACGACGTCCGCCGCGATCCCCGGACCGGTGTCGGCGACCGAGAACCCGAGCAGCACGGTGCGCTCGTCGATCACGCGCTCGACCGCGGCACGAATGACGACGTGGCCGCGCTCGGTGAACTTCACCGCGTTGCCGGCGAGGTTCAGCAGCACTTGGCGCAGGCGGTGCGCGTCGCCGACGACGTGCAGCGGGACGTCGGCGGCGATCTCGGTGACGAGCGCAACGTTCTTCTCGCGCGCGGCGGCGGCGAGAATGTCGGCGACGACCTCGACCGTTTCGAGCGGCGAGAACGGCGCGCGTTCCAGTTCGGTCGCGCCGGCCTCGATCTTCGAGAAGTCGAGGATGTCGTTGACGACGTTCAGCAGCGCTTCGGCGGAACTGCGCACCGTCGTCGCGTAGTCCCGCGCCTCTTCGGTCAGCGGCGTGCCGAGGATCAATTCGGACATGCCGACGACCGCGTTGATCGGCGTGCGCAACTCGTGGCTCATCGTCGCGAGGAAGCGCGTCTTGATCGCCGCCGCGTCGCGCGCTTGCCGTTCGGCGTCCGAGACGACGCCGAGCAGTCGCGCCATTTCGTACAGCAGGCTGAGCAGAACCGTGCTCGACGCGAGCAGTCCCAGGACCCGCGCGTAGTACCAGCCGACCGTGTAGCGCTCGCCGACCGTCAGCAGGATCGCGGCCTCGAGCGTCACGCCGACACACGAGATCGCCAGCCACAGCGGGACCATCGCGCCGATCCGCACCAGCGCGGCGACGAGTAGCGCACCGATGCACAGCAGAACCGCGACGGCGACCGGCGTCGGCGTGTACGGATGATAGTACCGCCCACTCTGCAAGTGCGGGAACACGTCGCCGGCGTGCAGCGCGAACACCACCGAAACCGCGAGGAGCGCGAGCGTCGAACCGACCCAGACGGGAACGTTGATCGGCGTCTCGCGCGGACCCGTGCGCCGTTCGCGCCAGGCCATCGCCGCATAGACGACCAGGACCACCGTGTAGGCGATGTGCCAGACGAACCAGAGCCACGCGGTCGGCTCCGAGCCGACGGAGACGCCCGGCGGCAACCAGATGTCGGGGAACTCGATCCCGTACGGGATCGCGATCAGCCCTGTGAACAGAAAGCCGCTCGCGAGCACCGCGAGCGGTCGCGAGCGCGCGATCACGGCGTCGCAGAAGAGCAGATATGCCGTGATCAAGTCGATCACCACGATCAACGCGACGGTCGTCGGGACGAATGCTGGTACCCGCAGGACCTCGTCGTGCAGATGCGGGATCGCGGCCAGCGCGAGCGCCGCGAGAAAGGACGCGACGAGCCCCGCAGCGAGACGCTGGCGGCGCGTCGACGGAAGCATCGACAGACTCACCGGGGCACCCGCGGCGCCGCCGCGATCGACCGGCATAGTTCGGTCTTCGGCAAAGGGGGATGGCCCGGCTTCTCGTCTCCACGACAGACCGAGCAGATCGCCAAGTCTTTACAGGCTGGGCACGAAAGCGCGCGCCTCATGGCGACGTTGGGCTGGATCGGGATCGGCGAGATCGGCACGCCGATGGTGCTGCGGCTGATCGAGGCGGGGCACCGCGTGACCGCGTGGGGCCGCACCGCGGAGCGGCTGCGGCCGGCGCTCGACGCGGGCGCGAACGCGGCCGGCTCGCCCGCCGACCTCGCCGCGGCCTGCGAGGCGGTCTTTCTCTGCGTCACCGACGGCGACGCCGTCGAGGAGGTCGTCTTCGGGCCGCGCGGGGTCGCCGAGGGCGCGCGGCGCGGGAGCCTGATCGTCGACCACTCGACGATTCACCCGGAGACGGCGCGGCTCGCCTCGCGCCGCCTGCGTTCGCAAGGCGTCGGCTGGGTCGACGCGCCGGTCTCGGGCGGCGCGGCCGGCGCCGCGGCGGGAACACTTTCGGTTTTTCTGGGCGGCGCGAGCGATGCGGTCGCGCGCGTGCGGCCGTGGCTCGACGCGTACGCGCGCAACGTTACGCACATCGGTGACGTCGGGACCGGGCAGATCGCGAAGTCGTGCAATCAGGCGATCGTCGCGGCGACGGTCTCGATCTGGGCCGAAGTGATCGCCTACGCCCGCAACTGCGGGATCGATCCCGACCTGCTCGTCGACGCGCTTGCCGGCGGCTGGGCCGACTCGGCGATCCGGCCCGCGTTCGGCCACGACCTCGCCGCCGGCCGCTTCCGGCGCACGCCGGGACTCATCATCCTCAAGGACCTCGAAATCATCGGCGACATGGCCCGGGAAACCGCCTCACCGATGCCGGTCACCGCGGCCGTGACCACGCTGCACCGATTGCTGCTCGCACAAGGTCACGCGACCGGCGGGCTCGGCGCGATCGCGCAGCTGTACGGCGCGCCGCAGACGGACTAGGCGGCACCTTCGCGTTCGGCCGCTGCGTCTGCGCGGCCGGTGTCGAAGCGCTGCTGCGCGTGACGAACTTCGTCCATGTGCTCCCGCGCCCAGACTTCGAGCGCGTGGAGCGGCTCGCGCAGCGTGTGCCCGAGCGGCGTGAGCGCGTACTCGACCCGCGGCGGAATCACCGGGTACGACGTGCGCGTGACCAGGCCGTCGCGCTCCAGGTCGCGCAGCGTCTGGGTCAGCATCTTCTGCGAGATGCCGTCGATCTGGCGGCGCAGTTCGGTGAAGCGGACCGCGGCCCGGCAGCCCAGCGTGCCGATGACGAGCGTCGTCCACTTGTCGGCGATCCGGTCGAGGATCGCGCGCGTCGGGCAGCCCTGCGAGTACGGGCTCGGCGCTTCGCCGTCCGCGTCTGCGAAGGTCGGACAGTCGGTTTCCATTTGGTGCCTATACTACCTTTAGGTGCCTTCTTGCGATTCGAGAGTCGGCGTGGAATAGTGACTGAGCCGACGATAGCACGTCGGCGCCTCGCCTACAACCCTTCGGAGAACCATCGAACCCATGTCCGCGAACCCCACGCTGCTCGTCGCCGGAGCCGGCGGCCACCTCGGCCGGCGGGTCGTCGAGCTACTGCTCGACAGCGGCGCGACGAACGTCGTCGCTGCGACGCGCAGCCCCGAGAAGCTCGCCGACCTCGTCGCCCGCGGCGTCACGGTCCGGCGCGCCGACTTCGACGAGCCGGCGTCGCTGCCGGCTGCCTTCGCCGGCGCGGACCGGATGCTGCTCATCAGCACCGACGCGCTCGGCATCCCGGGCCGGCGGCTGGCGCAGCACCGCGCTGCGATCGACGCGGCGGTCCGGGCCGGCGTGCAGCACGTCGTCTACACGTCGATGCCCAACCCCGATCCCGACTCGCCGATCAACTTCGCGCCGGATCACCGCGGGACCGAGGAGGCGCTCGAGGCCAGCGGACTCGGCTACACGGTCCTGCGCAACAACTGGTACACCGATCTGCTCCTCGCCGGCGTCCCGGCGGCGCTCGCGAGCGGCAAACTCGTCGGTGCGGCCGGCGACGGCGGTGCGGCCTACATCGCGCGCGACGACTGCGCACGCGCAGCGGCCGCGGCGCTGCGCTCGACCGAGACCGCAAGCCGCACGCTGAACATCACCGGCCCGGCCGTCGTCGGCTACGCCGAGATCGCCGCGATCCTCAGCGAGATCGGCGGAAAGCCCGTCACGTACGTGCCGGTCGAACCGGCCGCATTCGAAGCCGGGCTGATCGCACACGGCGTCCCGGCGGTGTACGCCCAGATCTCCGCAGAAGCCGACGTCGCGAAGGCGCGCGGTAGAATGGGTCCGGCGACCGGTGAATTTCAAGCGCTGACCGGAACGTCCCCGACCAGCGTCCGCGACTTCCTTACTTCCTCACTCGCACTTCAGGAGATATGATTCTCGTGAGCACCACGACCACCACGCAGCGCTTCGCGATCGACCCGGCGCACACGAACGCGCAGTTCTCCGTTCGTCATCTCATGATCTCGAAAGTCCACGGCCGCTTCGCCACCATCGCCGGAACAATCGAGGTCCCCGAAGGCGCGACGGTGCCGACGTCGGTCGACGTGACGATCGAGGTCGACTCGATCGACACGCGCGAGCTGCAGCGCGACGCGCACCTCAAGTCGCCCGACTTCTTCGACGCGGCCAACTTCCCGCAGATCACGTTCCGCAGCACGCGCTTCGAAGGCGACGGCGAGTCGTTCAAGACGATCGGCGACCTGACGATCCACGGCGTGACGCGCGAAGTCACGCTCGACACGACGTTCGAAGGCCGCGGCGCCGACCCGTGGGGCAACAACCGCATCGGCTACGAAGCCCACACGAAGATCAGCCGCAAGGACTTCGGCCTGAACTGGAACGTCGCGCTCGAAGCCGGCGGCGTCACCGTCGGCGACGAGGTAAGAATCGAACTCAACGTCGAGGCGATCGCCCAGTAGCGTCTCTGGCGCGATGCTGGTCGCGCCCAGCAGCCAGCGCGCAACGCGCTCTTGGGTGTGAGAGTGCTCGCACCTTTTGGCAGGGCGAGGGAGGCGGTGCCGAGCCCCGAACCGTTCCAAGGGAGGTCGGGGCCTCGCACCATTCCTGTGCGCACGGAGGCCGCTATGTCGAGCCCGTTTCTTGCCGAGATCAGGATTTTCGCCGGTAACTTCGCCCCGAAGGGCTGGGCGATGTGCGACGGCCAGATCCTCATGATCAACACGAACACCGCGCTGTTCTCGCTGATGGGGACGTTTTACGGAGGAGACGGCAGCTCGACGTTCGCGCTCCCCGATCTGCGCGGGCGCGTCCCGATCCATCAGGGTCAAGGGTTCGGGCTCTCGCAGTACGTGATCGGACAGCAGGGCGGAGCCGAAACCGTTGCGCTGACGGTCGGGCAGATGCCGGCGCACAACCACCTCGTCACCGCCGACGGGACGGCCAGCGACACGTTGGCGTCGAATCCGATGGGGCACTGGCTCGCACCGTCCGGCTTGAACGTCGACAGGTACACGTACTCGCGGACCGATCCGCTGACGAATCCGGTCACGATGCACCCGCAGATGATCGGGATCACGGGCCTGGGTCAGGCGCACAATAATGTGCAGCCGTTCCTCGTGCTGACGTTCATCATCGCATTGCAAGGCATCTTCCCGTCGCAGAACTGATGCGGCACATCAAACGAACCTCGTTCCTCGGTGCGAGCGCCGCAGCGCTCCTCGCCGGTTGCGGGCGCGCGCACGGCGCATCGAGCCTCCTACCCGCGGTGACGTCGCCGGCGGGCGGCGCGCGCTCGCACGAAACGGCGACGCCGGCCGACCCGATTCCCGACTCCGTGCTGCGCAGTCCGATCGTCGGCGAAGCGCGGCGGTTCGACGGTGCGGTCGCGCCGCCCGGCTGGATCTTCGTCGCGGGACAGACGCTCACGATCGCGCAGTTTCCGCGGCTCCACGCGGTCATCGGCCGCGATGCGGGGCACGGGACGTTTACGTTGCCCCAGCCGCACGAGTCGTGGATCATCGCGGTCGCAGGATTCGTCCCGACGAGTCCGCGCGCACTCGCAAGCCTTCATCGCGGCGCGAACGACAAATACGGCGTGTCGCTTCAGGGAGTCACGGTTCGGCCCGCGCCGGTCCGACCGCTCGCCGTGCAGCGGCCGGACACGTCGCTACCGACCTGGTATCCCGGGACGCTCGCGACGAAGGAGCAGCTCGCCGCACAGCGCCGTTAGTTCGGCGCGCTCATCGGCGGTGAGCGGACGCAGCGGCGGCGCGACGTTCGACCACGTCGCGTCACCGTGCAGATCGTCAAGCAGGTGGTGAACGGCGGGGATCAGTGGGAAGCGTCCGATCGCGTCGCGGATTGCGGCGAGTTCGGTCTGGCGCGCGTCGGTTTGCGCGTCGTCGGTACCGTGCCAGATGCTGCCGGCGAGTGGGGCGGTCAAGTTGACGGTCGCGGAGATGCAACCGGCGTAGCCTGCGCGGCGCGCCGTCGTGAGCGCGCTTTCCGATGACGGGAAGATCGCGAATTCCGGGAACGCGCGGTGGAGCGCGGCGCAGTAGGCGGCGTCGTTCGCGCTGTCTTTCAAGCCGACGATCGTGCGCGGATACGCCGTGATGAGACGTTCGACGAGCGCCACCGTGTACGGGACGGCGCTCATTGCAGGAAAGTTGTAGAGGTACAGGCGCAGGTCCGGCGCGCCGACGCGTTCGATCAGCGTCGCGACGTACGCGAAGATGCCGTCTTCGGTGACGTTCTTGTAGTAGAACGGCGGGATCAGCAGTGTGCCGCCGTAGCCGAGCGCCACCGCGGTCTTCGTCAGCTCGACGGCGTCGTCGAGCGCGCTCGCGCCGGCACCGACCATCATCGCGTCGAGCGAGAGGCCCGACTCCGCGAGCGCGCGCATGACGCCGATGCGCTGCGCGACCGAGAACGACGCGAAGCCGCCCGTCGTCCCGAGGACGTTCAAGCCGTCGCAGCCGTGCTCGAAAAGCCAGCGCGCGTGTGCGACGAGCGCACGCGCGTTTGGCTGAAACGCCGCATCCACGGGGGTCGCGATCGCCGCGACGACGCCGCGGATCGAGGTACGCGCCTGCATGGCGGCTACCGTTCGGCGCAGGCGGAAAGGAGGCCGTCTACCCGGCGAAGCGCTGGTCGCCGGTCGCTAGTATTGCCTAGCGAAGGAGAAGGCGGTCGATCCTCGAACCGCCCGCATTGCTTCGCACGGGAGGGTGTCATGGATTCGTTCCTCGGTGAGATTCGAATGTTTTCCGGGAGCTTCGCCCCGAGCGGCTGGGCATTGTGCAGCGGGCAGCTCCTCCCGATCATGCAGAACCAAGCGCTGTACGCGGTGATCGGGAACACCTACGGCGGCAACAGCACCACGACGTTCGCGCTTCCCGACTTTCGCGGACGCGTGCCGATCCATCAGGGGCAAGGGGTCGGCCTCTCAACGTACGTCCTGGGCCAGTCTGGCGGGACCGAAACGGTTACGCTGACAGGCGCGCAGATGCCGGCGCACAACCATTCGGTCACCGCCGATCAGAGCTCGAGCGACACCACGTTGTCGAATCCGCGCGGAAGCTGGCTCGGGGCGACCGGTGCTACGAATATCTACTCGCCCATCAACCCGCCGGCGAATCCGGCCATGATGAACCCGGGGATGATCGGGGTCGCCGGCGCAGGTCAGGCGCACCCGAACATGCAGCCGTTCCTCGTCGTGACGTTCATCATTGCGCTGATCGGCGTTTTCCCGACGCATCCCTGACCCCGCCACCGGGAGCGCCGCTAGTTCTCCGGTTCGACGATGACGCGCACGAAGTGGTCGGGGTCGATCCGGCGCAGCGCGTGTTGGAGCTGCGCCGGCGTCGTCTGCAGCAGCGCGAGCCAGAACCACGCCTCGCTGCCGTTGTCGTAGCCGTCCTTCGCGCCGGAGATCATGTCGTCGGCGAGCCCCGTGTAGCTGTCGAGCGGGAGGACGCGTTGCGCGAGCAGCAGCGCCTTCGCTCGCTGCAGCTCGACCGCGGAGAGCGGGTGCGCCTGCAGACCCTTGATGATCGAGACGACGGCGGCGTTCGCGCGCTTGACGTTCTTCGGGTCGCTGGCGAACGAGACGCTGAACTCGGCGCCGGTCGGCCCGACGCTGAAGTCGGAGTCGGCGTTGTAGACGTAGCCGTACTTCGTGCGCAGCTGTTCGAACAGCAGCGAGCCCGTTCCCTCGCCGGAAAGAATCGTGTTCGCGAGCAGCAGCGGCACGTAGTCCGCATCGTCGCGGCGCATCGCGAAGACTTGCTTCAGCGTTACCTCCGACTGCACGTTCGTCGCCGACTTCACGGTGACGCTCTTTGCCTGCGTCTCCTTGCTCGCCACGTGCGGGAAGCGGAATGACGGCGGCTTGCCAATCGCCTTCCAGCCGCCGAAGTAGGTGCGGATGGCGTTCTCGACGCGCGCCGGATCGACGTCGCCGACGACGGCGATCGTCGTCTCGTCGGGGCGGAACTCGAACGCGTAGTACTTCTTCGCGTCGTCGAGCGTCGTCGCGGCAACGGTCTGCTCCGTAACGTCGCGGCGGCGCGGGTCACCTGGCGGGTAGAGCGCGAGCTGCTGCGCGCGTTCGGCCTTCGTCTTCGGCAGCTTGTTCACGACGGCGACGTTTTGCTGGATGTCGTTCTTCACGACGGCGAACGCGCTGGGCGCGAACGCCGGGTGCAGCAGCCCGTCGGCGAGCAGCTCCATCCCGCGCTCGAAGTCCTTCGCTTGGACTTTGAGGCTGAACCCCGTGCCGAGGCGCACCGTCCCGGCGATCGCGTCCATCTGCGCCTCGTACGCCTTGCGGTCGTAGGTCGTCGTCCCCCACGGCAACAGGCCCTCGACGATCATCGACAGGCCGTCCTTACCCTTGGGGACGTAGAGTTCGGCGTTGTTCCGCACGACGCCGCTGACGACGACGGTCGGTGCGGCAGTCTCGCGCCGTGCGTAGAAGAGCAGACCGTTCGGCAGACGGCGCTTGACCATGTGGCCGTCGTCGTGCGGCGCGCGCAGCGCCGCCTTCAGCGCGACCTGCGCCCACGCCGGAAGCGGGGAATGCGTGGTCGGCGTGAAGCCGACGTGCTCGACACCCGCATTCGGGTCGACCTTCGGCATCACACTCGACGGCTTCGGTGTGATGACGAGCGAGATTTGGTGCTCGGGCGTGAAATATGTCCGCAGCACGCGGTTTACGTCGTCCGGCGTGACCTTCGCGATGGCGGCATAGGCCGCGTCCGGCGTCGAGCGCTGTTCCATCGCCGCGTTCGCCCAGGCGAAGCCGAGCCCGCTGATCGACGACTGCTGATACGCCTGCGCGCTCAGCAGCCGCGTCTTCGCCGCCTCGATCAGCTCCGGCGGAATCCCGTTCTTGCGATAGTCGTCGACGACGCCTGCGATCAGTGCCTGCGCACTTTGCGGCGTGGCACCGCGCGCGGGAATCGCGATCAGGAACGTCACTCCGAGTTCGGGAAACGAGTTCGAGAGCGCGACGCCGGCGAGGATCTTCCCGTCGGCAGCCAAGTCGGCGAACGCGTTGCGCCCGCTCGCCAGCGTCTGCGCGAGCACCTGCATCGCCGCGTAGTCGGGAGCGCTCGAACCCGGCGCGCGGTACGCGAGCGCGCTCATCCCGATCGGGAAGTCCATCGACGCCTCGATCGTGGACGACGCCAGCGGCGGCACGTCGATCGGCTTGCGTGCCGGCACGTCGCCGGCAGCGATCGCGCCGAACTGCTGCTGCACCTGCGCGAGCGTGCGCTGCGGGTCGATGTCGCCCGCAACGATCAGCGTCGCGTTCCCCGGCTTGTACCACGTGCGGTAGAAGCCGCGAATGTCGTCGGCCGTCATCTTCTCGAAGCTCGGGACCGTACCGCCGCCGGCGGTCGCATACGGCGTCCCCTGGAAGAACGACTCGCGCAGCCGCGTCCCGATCTTGAACGACGGCTGGCTCTCCTGCGCGCGAATCTCCTGTTCGATCGCACCGCGTTCGGTCGCCCAGTCCTGCGCACGAATGGTCGCGTGCGTCATGCGGTCGGCTTCGATGTGGAGCGCGACGTCGACGTACGCCGACGGCAGCTTGTACCAGTACAGCGTGAACTCGTTCGCCGTTTGCGCGTTGTACTCGGCACCCATCCGCGCTGCAATGTCAGCCAGCTGCGACGCCGACGTCGTCTCGGTCCCGCGAAAGAGCATGTGCTCCGTCGCATGCGCGATCCCCGGCATCGTGTCGTCGATCGACCCGACCCCGTACGCCATCAGCGTCGTCACCACCGGCGCAAGCTTGTTCGGAAGCAGAATGACCCGCATCCCGTTCGCCAGCGTCGCCTGCACGACCGAATTCGGCGCTGCTGACGCTTGCGGCAACGCCACCGGCGTCGGCGTGGAAGGGCTTTGCGCCAACGCAAAATCCGGCAGCAACATACTACCGGCGAGAACGACAAGACCTAGGCGCTTCAAAACGACTCCCTTACGACGGCCGATTCCGTGGCCACCGGTCTTGCGCTACTCGCCGGCCGAGCACCTGCGATTGCGTGGGAAACCCTTACGCCGTCTGAACGAACGCCCGCGCTTGCGCGTGGGATCGACGCTACCCGACGCGGACTTCGCTGGCGCGGGCCAGTGCGTAG
Organism: Vulcanimicrobiota bacterium; assembly: GCA_019233415.1. Lineage (GTDB taxonomy): Bacteria > Vulcanimicrobiota > Vulcanimicrobiia > Vulcanimicrobiales > Vulcanimicrobiaceae > Vulcanimicrobium. The sequence continues at coordinate 127 of JAFAMK010000129.1, read as the reverse complement.
TGCAGCAGCCGGTCCACCAGCGCTTCGTAGGAGATTCCCGCGTGCGCGGCTTCGTCGGGTAGCAGGCTCGTCGGCGTCATGCCGGGGAGGGCGTTGACTTCGAGGAGGGTGGGGCGGCCGGTGGCGG
>JAFAMK010000409.1 GCA_019233415.1 Vulcanimicrobiota bacterium | reverse complement strand
GTTCTCGGCAAGGCCGAGACGACGAGCCCGCTCGCCGAGTACTTCAAGCCGCTGCACCGCATCTTCAAGGTCTACCGCCGGCACGGCGCGCGCGTGCTGATCCCGCCCTCGCGCTTCCGCGACGTCGGTTCGAGCGAACGCGAGCGGATTGCCGCGCCGCGCGCCGACCGCAGCGATCGCGCCCCGAACAGCGCGATGAACGCGATCCTCGCCGCGACGAACCGCGGTGCAAGCGCGATACCGCCGCGCAGCGGCGGAGCGCGTCCGACCGCGGCCGAGAAGCTGGCGGCGGTCCTGCTGGAGTCGTCGATCGGCCTCGTGCTGGTCGACCGCCGCTACGACATCGAGGCGATCAACCCGGCGGCGCGGGGCTTCCTCAACGTGCACGGGATCGGAATCGGCGAGGACCTGATCCACGCGATCAGCGGGATCTCGGCCGCCGCCGTGCGCGCCTCGATCGACGCCGCGCTGAGCGGCGAGCAGGACGTGCCGCAGGAGCACGAGCTGGAACTGGTCGACCCGCTGACCGACGACGCGCGCTACGTCGCGATCACCTGCGTCCCGCAGCGCGGCGACGACGGCGCGATCGACGCCGTCGCGATCATGATCGTCGAGATCACCGCGCAGGTTCGCGCGCGGCGCGAGGCCGAGCAGGCGATCACGGGGCTGCGCGCCGAGGTACGCGAACTGGGCGAAAAAGCCGACCGGCTCGTCCACCGCCACCGCGCGCTCGTCATCGCGAACGACGAATTGACCAACGCGAACTTCGACCTGCGCAACAACAACGAGCACCTGCTGATCGCGGCCGAGGAAGCGGCGTCGGCCGGCGAAGAGATCGAGACGCTCAACGAAGAGATGCAGGCGACGAACGAAGAGCTGGAGACGCTCAACGAAGAGCTGCAGGCGACCGTCGAGGAGCTGAACGCGACCAACGACGAGCTGGAAGCGCGCAGCGTCGAGTTTCAGGACCTCGCGTCGGCGCGCGAGCAGCAGTGGATGGCCGCGCAACGGGAACGCGACCGCGTCCTTGCGGCGCTGAACGCCGTCGACGACCGTCCGCTCGCGATTCTCGACGCGACGGGCCGGCTCGTGCACGCCAACGTACGCTACACCGCGCTGTTCGGCAGTGCCGTCCCCGCGCTGCGCGGCGACGGCGCGCAGACGCCGCCGGCCGATCCGGTCGCGCAGGCGCTGGCGGGGCGCACCGTCGACGACCGTTTTCGCGCGCGCCTCGACGGGCGCGAGATGCACGTGCGCGTGCGCGCGCGTTCCTTCGCCGGCAACGACGGCGCCGGCGGTGTGATGTTCTGGGTCGAACCCGCGACCTAGGGCCGATTTGAGCTAGCGACGACTCCTCCGCGGTGATGGCTCACCTGAGCCATCATCCCTCGAAGGAGAACCCAGCTCATGCTCAACGCGCTCCTGGCCGCCGCGCTTACGCTCGGCGTGGTGTTCGGCGCCGCAACGACCGGCGTCGCCAGCACCGCCACGCTGTCGGCCGGCGGACCGCCCGGCTCACCCCAGGCGTTCACCCTCTCGTCAGGAGGACCGCCCGGCTAAGCGAGGAGGAGCCGGCGTACCGGGTGGCGCCTTCCTCCACGTACGACGATGCCACGGCCGAAAGCAGTCTCGACCCTCACGCATGCCTATGAGCTGTTCGGCGTTGGCACATACGACGAAGCGCTCCAGATCGCATCCGCCACCGCGCGGGCGCGCGGCCCTGAGGCCGCCGATGCCGCGCTCCTCGGCATACGCATCCTGTTGCGCACGGGCGACGCCGCCGCGGCACGAGCCGAGGCGGCGGCGCTCCTGCGGCGCGAGCCGCGCAACGAGACCGCCGCGGTTCTGCTCGGGATCGCGACCTTCCGCGCCGGCGACGCTCCGGACGGCCTGGCGCGGCTCGAAGCGGTGCACCGCGAGTCGAAGGCGCGCGCCGTGCGCGCCGAGGCGGCCTACCACCTCGCCTGGGCGGCGTACGCCGACCGCCGGCTCGACGACGCGGACCGCTGGCTCTCGGCCTCGCTCGACGACGCCGCGGACCTGCAGGCCGCGCGCGGGTTCGCGCTGAGCGCGTGGCTCCTGGAAGCGCGCGGCGAGTTCGCCGGCGCGGTGCGGCTCTTTCGCCTCGCGCTGAGCACGGTACGCGCGTCGGCCGAGCGCGACGACTTTCTGGTCGGCTCGATCCTACATCCGCTCGCGGTCTTCGCGGCCGAACTCCCCGACCCGCAGCTGGCCGTGTTCGTACGCGCGCAGGACGCGAAGATGGTGTGGCCCGCGTCGGCCGCCGAGCACCGCTTTCAAGTCGCGGTTCACCTCGCGCTGTGCACGCTGAACGACGGTGACGCGGACGGCGCGCTCGACGGCCTCGAGCGCGCCGGAGCACTCGCGCACCACGCCACGCTGCGGGCCGAAGCGTTCATCGAGACCGCCGACATCTTCCGGCTGCTGGGCGAGCCGGTCGCCGCGCGCCGCTCGATGCTGCGCGCAGCCGACCTCTTCCGCGGCGCGCCGTCGCCGGCGCGCATCGAAGATCAGATCGCGTTTCTCGACGTCGCGTGCGTCGCGGCGCGAATCGATCCGCCGCTCGCGTCGGAGTGGCTGACGCGCTATTCGGGGATGCGCAAGGACGACGACGGCCGCTTCTCGCTGACCGCCGACCGGCGCGTGCACGCGCTCGAGCTGCAGGCGCGCGGGACGGTGCAGGCGGTGCTCGGCGACCGCGCGCAGGGGATCGCGCTGCTGCGCGACGCGCGCGAGCGCTGGGATGCGCTGCAGTACCGGCGGCGCGCCGCCTACGCGTGCGCGGACCTCGTCGCGTTCGGCGAGACGGCCGACGGCCGGCGGATCGGACCGCTGCTCGACGCGACGCCACACCACCCGCTGGCCGTCGCGTTCGCCCGCACGCCGCGCGCGAACGCGAGCGCGAGCAGCGCGCCGCCGGCGGGCGAGAACCCGTGGGATCTTCTGCCACCGTCGGAGCGCCGCGTGCTGGAGGCGCTCTGCGACGGCATCTCGGTGAAACAGATGGCTGCGTCGTGGAACCGCAGCGAGTTCACGATCCGCAACCACCTGAAACGCTTGTTCGCGAAGTTCGAGGTCACGCGCTCGCCCGCGCTCGTCGCGCGCGCGCTCGCACTGCGCCCGCTCGTCATGGCGGAATCGCCGCGCAGCTCGCGCAAACGCAGCTGACGCCTACGCCGGCACGCTCTTCCCGTCGAACGCGGCCCGCAAGGCGTTCACGTCGAGCTTGACCATCTCGAGCATCGCCGTCATCGCGCGCTGCGCCGCTTCGCGGTCGTCGGCGCTGAGCAGGTCGAAGAGCTCCTCCGGAACGACCTGCCAGCACAGGCCGAACTTGTCTTTGATCCATCCGCACGCGATCGTCTCGCCGCCGTCGGCGAGGATTCGGTCCCAGAGCGTGTCGACCTCGGCCTGCGTCTCGCAGTTCACCATGAACGAGACCGCCTCGTCGAAGGTGTACTGCGGGCCGCCGTTGAGTGCGATGAAGTCCTGGCCGTTGACCTCGAAGCCGACGGTCATCACCATCCCGGCGGGTCGCGGTCCGGCCTCGCCGTACCGGTTCACGTCGGTGATCTTCGAGTTGGGGAAGATCGAGACGTAGTAGTTGGCCGCATCTTCGGCCTGGTCGTCGAACCACAAGAACGGCGTCGGCTTGCGCATGGTGCGGTCTTCCCCTTCAGAGACTTTTCATGCGCTCCACCTAGGGTGGTTGCATGAATCGAGGCATCAACGAGCGTTTCGCTCTAACCATGTTCGTTGCAGCGATTGCGCTCGCTGCATGCGGTGGCGGCGGTAGCTCCGGCAGCACCGGGGGTGGTGTGCCGGCGAACCCCGGCACACCGACACCGACACCGACCGCGACACCGACGGCAACTCCAACGCCGTCCGGAAATCTCCCGCTCTCCGAAGCCGTCGCCGGCAGCAACGGGTGGGTCAACCCGTCGACTCACATGACGCTGTACTATCTCGACAGCGACACCGCGACCGGCGGAACGTGCACCGCCAACTGCCTCAACGTGTGGCCGGTCTTCAAGCCCACCACCGGCTCGCAAGGCAGCGGCAACGTCGCGATCATCACGCGGTCCGACGGGACCGGCCAGCAGTGGTCCTACGACAACCACCCGCTCTATCAATATGCCGGCGACAGCGGCCCGGACCAGGCGGGCGGCGAAGGCATTCCGGACGCCGGCGGCCACTGGCACGTTGCGCGCCCGACTGCCGCGGCGACCCCGCCGCCCGGCCAGACCCAACCGCCCTGCGTCGGCTACTACTGCTGACCTAAACCGGTCGACGGGCGCCTTCCTCCAACGGCGCCGTCACCCAAACGGCTCCGTCACCGCCGACTTCCCCTGGTCGGGCGGTGACGGAGCCGTCTTTGCTTTCTGAGACAGTTCGAGGGAGGAAATATCTACCGGGCCCGTTCAACACCGGCATACCTCATACAAAATACCAAGAAGCTGGCTCTCCAGCCGATCGGACGGCTCATCATGCACAAGCTGATCGCGTTTACTTTCGCCTTGGTACTCGGGACGAGCAGCGCCGCCTACGCCGACGACGCTGCGGATACCAAAGCCCGCATCGACGCGCTGCAGGCCCAGCTGGACGCGATCAAGGCGCAGCTCGAAGCGCTGAAGGCGCAGCAGCAGGCCAAGCCGCAGGCGAGCGCCGCGCCCGCCGCGGCCCCGGCGCCGGCGGTCGGCCTCAAGAAGGGCGACGCGGTCACGTTCCTGATCGGCGGCGAGGAAGTCACGCTCTACGGCAACCTCGACCTTTCGGTCGACACGACGACGAAGGGCCTGGCGAAACACTACGTCGAGTCCGGCGACTCACCCGTCGGGAACGTCGGGTACCTCACGGGCCTCTCGACGAACTTGTCCTACGTCGGCGTGCGCGGCACGCACAAGCTCGGCAACCGCAGCGGCCTCGCGTACCAGCTCGAGACGCAGATCGACGTTTCGTCGACCTCCGGCACCGTCAACACGAACTCGAACAGCGACTCGATCGTCAAGGGCGGCCTGACCTCGCGCAACAGCTTCATCGGGATCACCAACCCGTTCGGCTCGCTCAAGCTCGGCAAGACCGACGCGCCCTACAAGACGTCGACGGCGCGCATGAACCCGTTCAACAGCGAGATCGGCGACTACGCGGTCGTCATGGGCAACACGGGCGGCGACAATCGCGTCGAGTTCGGCACGCGGCTCGACCATTCGATTTGGTACGAGTCGCCGAACCTGCACGGCTTCAACCTCAACCTGCTCGTCTCGCCGGGTCAGAACCGCGCGTCCGACAGCAGCAACATCGCCGCCGGCGAGTCGAGCTGCGCCGGCGGCAACGTTCCCGGGAGCGGCGCGACGCCGCCGTTCTGCAACGACGGCGCGTGGGCGTCGGTGTACAGCGGCTCGGCGACGTGGCAAACCGGCAAGGCATACCTCGTCGCCGCGTACGAGATGCACAAGAAGGTCAACCGCACCAGCGACCTCGCGAACCTCGACCCGAACGACGTCGGCGACGAGCAGGCGTGGAAGGGCGGCCTGCAATTTGCGCCGTCGAAGGCGACGACGTTCAGCATGCTCTACGAGAACATGGCGCGCTACGTCCCGCAGTATCTGCAGTACCAGAACGAGCGCACGCGCGACGGGTTCTGGCTCGCGCTCACGCAGTACGTGAACGCGAACGACAACCTGAATTTCGGCTGGGCGCGCGCGAACCCGACGCCGGGCGATCCGGGGCAGCACAATACGAGCGGCGGCATGCACCCGGACAACATGGCGAACATGTACACGTTCGCGTTCAAGCACCCGATCGACAAGCACACGCTGTGGTACTTCGACTGGGCGCTGACCGTGAACCATCACGACGCGCACTACGACCTGGGCGCGGGCGGGCGCGGGCTCACCACCGACTGCCACGACGCGACGCAACTGACTGCCTTCGACCCGACCGTGACGCCGCCGGTCAGCGGGACCGGCCCGCACTGCTACGCGGGCGGCCACCTCCAGGGCTTTTCCAGCGGCGTCGATATTCGGTTCTGAGTCACCTCGACCATTCGGCCCCGCGGCGCCAGCCGCGGGGCCTTTTGAATACCTGACAGCGGCTGACATATTTGGTGGGGTACGCTGGTGCCGTGATGCAGCAGTCGTGCCGGACCACCAGTCTCTTTCTCGTCCCGCCGCGTCACGACGAGGCGCCGGGGATCGGGGCGCTGCGCGCCGACATGCGCGCGGTGCTCCGCGACGGGCGCGCCTGCCGCGCGCTCGAAGACTTCGCGGAACACGCGCTCGCCGTGCTGCGCGACGCCGCGACCGAGGCCGCGGGGCGGCCGAACGACGCGCGCTGGCGCCATGCCGTGACCGCGATCGACGGCTTCGTGCGGCGCGCGCGCGAGCACGGTGTCACGCAGCACGACGGCCTCGTGCGGCTGGACGCCTTCGTGCGGGAGAACGCCGACGCGGTGGACCAGCGCTGACCGGGTCGATTGGTCCTGGAATTCCCTGCGCGATTGGCGTAGTCTGAGTCGATGCTAGCGCGCGAGGGCGGCTCGTTGGCCGAGCCGGCCGACGTGCGGTCGCTCTTCCCCGACCTGAAGTCGCGGGTCCCCGTCGCGCGCCAGCTGATCCACAACTTCCGCGAGGCGATCCGCAGCGGCGTGCTCGCCGAGGGCAGCCGGCTGCTGCCGACGCGCGAGCTGGCGGCGCGGATCGGCATCTCGCGCAACACGGTCGTCGTCGCGATCGACCAGCTCGTCGCCGAAGGCTACCTCGTCACGCGCGTCGGCTCGGGAACGTTCGTCGCGCGGGGCGTCGCCGCGCCGCCGAAGCCGCGGGCGGCGGTGCCGCTGCGCCTTCCACCGGCTGCGCAGCGCTATCTGAACGTCGCCCCGCTCGTCGCGCCGTGGCCGGGAAAGCTCGTCCCCTTTCGCGTCGGCTGCCCCGACCTCACCGCGTTCCCGCTCACCGCGTGGGAGCGGCTCGCGCACCGCTCGCGCACGCTCGTCTCGCGCTACTCCTACGGTGACCGGGCCGGCTTACCGCGGCTGCGCGGCACGCTCGCGGAGCATCTGCGCCAATCCCGCGGGCTCGCCGTGCGCCCCGAGGACATCGTCGTCGTCGACGGCGCGCAGTCGGCGCTCTCGCTGATCGCCGACGTCCTGCTCGAAACCGGCGACCGCGTGCTGCTGGAAGACCCGTGCTACTTCGCCGCGCGCGCCGCGTTCGGCGCGCACGGCGCGACGATCGTCCCCGTCGCCGTCGACGACGACGGGCTCGACGCGCGCAGCGCGCCGCCGGCCAAGCTGACGTACCTGACGCCCTCGCACCACTACCCGCTGGGCGGCACGATGAGCCCCGAGCGGCGGGACGTGGCGCTGGCCTGGGCGCACCGGAACGACGCGTACATCATCGAGGACGACTACGACGGCGAGTTCCACTTCGGCAGCCGCCCGCTCCCCGCAATGCAGGGCGGCGACGACGAAGGCCGCGTGATCTACGTCGGAACCTTCAGCAAGGTGCTCGCGCCGGGACTGCGGCTCGGGTTTCTCGTCTCGCCGCCACATCTGACCGAAGCGTTCCAGGCTGCGCGCGCGGTCCGCTCGCTCGGCACGAGCGCGCACGCGCAGCTCATTCTCGCGGACTTCATCGCCGAAGGGTATCTCGCGCGCCACGTGCGGCGCATGACCGCGGAGTACAAGCGCCGCATGAAGACGCTGGCCGAGCTGCTCCAGCCTCTGAGCGATATGCTCACGGTCGGTCCGGTGACGGGCGGGATGCACCTCACCGTGCGCGCGACGCAGCCGCTCGACGACGTCGCCGTCGCGCGCGTCGCGCTCGAGAACGGCCTTTCCCTGTACGCGCTCTCCGACGAGTGCATCGCCCGCACCGACTTGCGCGGGTTCGTGCTCGGGGTCGGGATGGCCCCGTGCGACGCGATGCCGCTCGCGATCGACTCGCTCGCGGCATCGCTCGCTGCCGTTACCTAAACTTTGAGGCGGGCCTCGAAGTACATGTTGAACGGCAACAGCGTGAACCCGGGGCTCGTGTACAGGGTGTTCGGCCCGTACGGAACCCGCAGGAACGGCTGGATGTTGTCACCCGGGTTGTAGATGTTTCCGACCGGCAGGATCCCCGCGTTCCCGCCGTTGATCGTCTCGTAGCTGCAGACGTGGTTGACCGCCCACGCGACCTTCGTTCCGCCGAAGCAGCGGTTGATGATGTTCGCGAAGTTGCCGACCAGCGTCAGCCGCTTGTTCACGTCGTACGTGATCTGCGTGTGGAGCAGGGCCTGATTCGGTTCGACGAACGCGCCGAGGTTGTCGAAGCGCCCGGTGAACGGATTCGGAATCACGAGACCTGAGCCGCACGCCGTCGCGTCGTACGCCGACCCGCCGGCCGCGCCGTAGGGATAGCGCGGATCGCTCGACGGGTTGCCGACGAAGCCCGGCGCACCGCACTGGTTCGGCAGAACGCCCGGCGTCGTCGCCGGCGCGCCGTACCGAATCCCGCCCAAGAACTGGACGGCCGGCGTGATCGCGAGCGGACCGTGCTTGTACTGCACGATCAGCGTCGACACGTACGGCGCGCCGTATTGCAAGGGCGGCGCCGACCCGATCGCACCGGACGGGAAGAGCGAGTACGTCGCATAGTTGCCGTGAACGTCCATCAGCGGCTGGAGCGGCGCGTTGTAGTACGGGTTCGCGATCGAGCCCGCCGCGCACCCCGGATCGGCCGCACCCGGCGCCGCCGCCGAGCCCGGACGGTAGCACGGTGCGCCACCGCCGGCCTTCGTGAAGGCGTTGTACGCGGCGATGGTGCTGTTGAACGAGTCGATCACCGAACCGCCGTTCGGGAGCGCCCCGTAGGTGATGTAGCTGTTCGTGTACGCGAACGAGAGCCGTGCCGCGAGCCCGTTGCGCGAGAAGTCGCCCTTGTCCAGCTCGAACTCG
>JAFAMK010000335.1 GCA_019233415.1 Vulcanimicrobiota bacterium | reverse complement strand
AGGTCGTCGGCCTCGTCTTCCTGCAGGTCGAGGTCCGCGTCGCGCGTGACGCGGAACAGCGACGAACCGATCACGCGCAGCCCCGGGAAGAGCGCCTCGAGGTTGTGCGCGATGATGTCCTCGATCATCACGAACCAGCGCGCGCCGCGCGGCGCCGACTCGACCGGCACGAAGCGCGGCAGCGAACCCGGCACCTTGACGCGCGCGACGTAGTGGATCGGGCCGTCCGGAGTCGTCTCTTCCAACTCGACGGCGAGTGAGATCGACAAATTCGAGATGTATGGGAACGGGTGGCCCTTGTCGATCGCGAGCGGGGTCAGCACCGGGAAGACCCGCTCCTCGAAGTAGCGGCGCATCGCGCGCGCGGTGTTCCCGTCGAGCTGCGCGTAGCGCAGGATGCGAATGCCGTGCCGCTCCAGCGCGGGGAAGAGATGGTTCTTCAGGCAGTCGGTCATCCGCGCCAGCGAATGCCGCAGGTGCTGGCTGACCATCTCCAGCTGCTCTTCCGGTGAGTGGCCGTCGTCCGAGCGCTTGTGGACCTCGGCCGCGAGCTGCTGCATGAGCCCGGCGATCCGGATCATGAAGAACTCGTCGAGGTTGGTTCCGTAGATCGCGATGAACTTCAGCCGCTCGAGCAGCGGGTTCCGTTCGTCCAGCGCCTCTTCGAGGACCCGGTCGTTGAACTCGAGCCACGACGTCTCGCGGTTGATGTAAAGCGAGGGATCGTCGAGCGCGATGGGCGCGGGCGCCCCCGGGCGGAGCTCGGAGGCGACCTGCGAACCGGACAGCATGGCTCGACGACGGTTCGGCGCGTGAGCGCGGACTTCATGGCTCACCTGGGCACACATGTCGCCCTCGCCGGAACGGCCCTCGTCGTCGCGCTCGCCCTCGGCATCCCGCTGGCCGGGCTCACCGCCGACCGCGCCTGGCCGCGCGCCGTCCTGCTCGCGCTCGCGGGCGGCTTCCGCGTCGTGCCGTCGCTCGCGATCCTCATGCTCGCGCTGCCGTTGCTGGGGCTGGGCTTCGGCCCGGCCCTGCTCGCGCTCGTCGTGCTCGCGTTGCCCCCGATCCTCGTCAACACCGATGTCGGGCTGCGCTCGGTTCCGCGGGCGACGCTCGAGGCGGCGCGCGGGACGGGGATGACCGAACGGCAGATCGGGTTGCGCGTGCGCTGGCCGCTCGCGCTCCCCGTCGTTGCCGTCGGCGTGCGGACCGCGACGGTCGAGGTGATCGCCTCGGCGACGCTCGCCGCGTTCATCGGCGGCGGCGGCCTCGGCGACTACATTGTCGGCGGCCTGCAAACCAGCGACTTCTCCGAGCTGCTGCTCGGCGCCGTCTCGGTCGCGCTGCTCGCGCTCGCCGCCGATTCCGCGCTCGCGCTCACCCAACGCAAACTTGCCATCTGAAGTGAGGCCCATGACGTTCTCTCGCGTCCGCGCGCTCGCGCTCCTCGCCGCCGCCCCGCTCGCCACCGCGTGCGCGAGCCGCGACACCGTCAAGGTCGGCTCGAAGAACTTCACCGAGGAGCTGATCCTCGGCGAGCTGTACGCGCAGGCGCTCGAACACGCCGGGCTCGCCGTCACGCGCCGGCTCGACCTCGGCACGACCGACATCGCGATGGCCGCGCTCGCCCGCGGCGAGATCGACCTCTACCCGGAATACACCGGGACCGCGCTGCTGAACGTGCTGCACCTCCCGCCCGATAGCGATCCGAAGCGCGCGTACGCGACGGCGAAGAGCGCCTACGCGCAAAAGTTCGGTCTCGTCTGGCTCGACCCGGCACCGATGAACGACTCGCAAGCGCTCGCGACCACGCAGGCGATCGCGGGGCGCTATGCGCTCAACCGGCTCAGCGACCTTGCGCCGAAGGCGTCGGAGCTGCGTCTGGGCGCCGTCCCCGAGTTCCTCAAGCGCGTCGACGGGCTGCCGGGGCTGCAGAAGCGCTACGGCGGCTTTCACTTCAAGCAGACGAAGATCGTCGACAACGGGATCAAGTACGAGGCGCTCGCGCGCGGTGACGTCGACGTGATCCTCGCGTTCACGACCGAGGGTCAGCTCAAGGCCGACACCTCGATCATCGTGCTCGACGACGACAAGCACCTGTTCCCCGCGTATCAGGTCGCGCCGGTCGTGCGCAAGGCCGCGCTCGACGCGAAGCCTGCAATCGCCGCGCCGCTGAACAAGCTCGCGCCGCTGCTCACCAACGAGGTCATGCAGAACTTGAACCTGCAGGTCGACGGGCCGCAGAAGCGCGAGCCGGCCGACGTCGCGCGCGACTTCCTCAAAGAAAACGGCCTTGGCTGAGGGCGGCGCACGCGTCGAGCTGCGCGGCGTCGGCGTGCGCTACGCGAACGGCACGGCCGACGCGGTGCACGCCGTCGACCTGACGATCGACGCCGGCACGTTCGCCGTTCTCCTCGGCCCGTCGGGTTGCGGAAAGAGCACGCTGCTGCGCACGATCAACCGCCTCGTCGAGCCGACGGCCGGGACGGTGCTGATCGACGGCGCCGACGCGCGCGCGCGCCCGGCGACCGAACTGCGGCGCGAGATCGGCTACGTGATTCAGGCGGTCGGGCTCTTCCCGCACTACACGGTCGCCGAAAACGTCGCGGTCGTGCCGCGGCTGCTCGGCTGGGACGAGGCGCGCATCCGTGAGCGCGTCGACGAGCTGCTCGGCCTGATCCGGCTCGATCCGGAACGCTACCGCGACCGCCGTCCGCGCGAGCTGTCGGGCGGCGAGGCGCAGCGCGTCGGCGTCGCGCGCGCGCTCGCCGCCCGGCCCCGCGTGCTGCTGATGGACGAACCGTTCGCCGCGGTCGACGCGATCGTGCGCGCGTCGCTGCAGGACGAGATCGCGCGCGTCCACCGCGAATTGCGGACGACGATCGTCTTCGTCACGCACGACGTGGACGAAGCACTGCGGCTCGCCGACCGGATCGTCGTGATGAACGCGGGACGGGTCGTGCAGAACGGCCCGCCCGACGACATCCTCGAACGCCCGGCCGACGACTTCGTGCGCGAGCTGGTCGGCGTCGATGCCGAGACGCGCCGGCTCGCGCTCGAACGGCCACTGATCGAGCGATGACCTACCTCGCCGCGCACGCCGGCCGCGTCGGCGCGCTGCTCGCGCAGCACGTCGTGCTCGTCACCGTCTCGCTCGCGATCGCGCTCGTCATCGCGCTCCCGCTGGGCGTGCTCGCGGCGCGCGACGCGCGCGCCCGCACCGCGATCCTCGGCGTGACCGGCGTCCTCTACACGATCCCCAGCCTCGCACTGCTCGGACTTCTCGTCGCCGCGCTCGGGCTCGGCCAGGTCACCGCGGTCGTCGCGCTCGTGGCGTACGCGCAGATGGTCCTCGTGCGCGGCGTCGTCGCCGGGCTGCGCGGCGTCGACCCCGCGCTGGTCGACGCGGCGCGCGGGCTCGGCTTCACCGCGCGCCAGACGCTGCTGCGCGTCGAGTTGCCGGCGGCGCTGCCGGTCGTGCTCGGCGGCGTGCGCGTCGCCGCGGTCACGCTCGTCGCGCTCGCGACCGTCGCGGCGTGGATCGATGCGGGCGGACTGGGCGTGCTGCTCTTCGAGGGCCTGCACACCGACGATCCGCAGAAGATCCTCGCCGGCGCGCTCGCGGCCGCGGTCCTCGCGATCGCCGCCGACGTCGCGCTGCGCGCCGCCGAACGCGCCGTCCGCACGTGAGCGGCCGGCGCGCACTCAGACGACGGTGAACAGGCTCAGCGCGTAGCGCACCGCGGCGTCGGTGTAGGTCGTCTTC
>JAFAMK010000311.1 GCA_019233415.1 Vulcanimicrobiota bacterium | reverse complement strand
AGCGGCGTGCGCGCCTCGTCGATCAGGATCGAGTCGACCTCGTCGACGATCGCGAAGTTCAGGTGCCGCTGGACCATCTGGTCGAGCGCCCACGCCATGTTGTCGCGCAGGTAGTCGAACCCCACCTCGTTGTTGGTGACGTAGGTGATGTCCGAGTTGTAGGCTTCTTTGCGCGCGTTGTGGTCGAGGTCGTGCTGGATGATCCCGACGGTCAGGCCGAGCGCGTTGTAGATCGGGCTCATCCACTCGGCGTCGCGCTTGGCGAGGTAGTCGTTGACGGTGACGACGTGGACGCCTTTACCGGTCAGCGCGTTCAGGTAGACGGGCAGCGTCGCGACGAGCGTCTTCCCTTCGCCGGTGCGCATCTCGGCGACGTTGCCTTCGTGGAGCGCTTGGCCGCCCATGATCTGCACGTCGAAGTGGCGCATCCCGAGCGCGCGTTTGCCGGCTTCGCGGACGACCGCAAACGCTTCGGGGAGGAGCGCGTCCAGCAGCTCCTTCTCGCTCCGGTCCTCGGCTAGGCCGTTCTCGATGCGCGTCTTGAACTCGGCGGTTTTATCGCGCAACTGCTCGTCGGAAAGCGGCGCGATCGACGGTTCGAGCACGTTGACACGCTCGACCGTGCGGCGCAGCTTCGCCAGCTCACGTTCGTTCCCGTCGAACAGGGTCTTGAGAAAGGCCATACAGAGCTACAACCGTTCGCCGCCGGGGTCGGTTCCTCCCGAGGCGTCGAGCGGCGTCCGTGCAGGCCGGTTGAGCTGCTCGGGCGTCGTCGTCCGCAGGAGCGTGCCGACGGTCACGAAGGTGTACCCTGCCCGGCGAAAGTCGGTGACGAGCGCCGGGAGCATCGCGATCGTCGGCATCCGCCCCGAGTGCAGCAGGACGATCTCGGGCGCGGTCGCGTGTTGCAGCAGGTGCGCGCGGAGCGTCGGGCCGGTCACCGCGCGCCAGTCGCCCGGGTCGTCGCTCCACAGGATCGTGTCGTAGCCGGCCGCCTGCGCGACGCGCAGCGTCGCGGCGGTGTAGCGCCCGTGCGGAGGGCGGAACAGCGTTCGCTCGGCCGGGTCGGGAACGATCGCGTCGAGAACCGCCGCGCCGTCGCGCAGCTCCTTGGCGACCGCCGCGGCGTCGAGCTGGTCGAGGTTCGGGTGGGTCAGCGTGTGGTCGGCGATCTCGTGCCCGCCGGCGGCGATCGCGCGCGCGAGGTCGGGGAACTGCTCCGCGTCGCGCCCGATCAGGAAGAACGTCGCCGGAACCCGCAGGTCGCGCAGCGTCTGCAGCAGGAGCGGCGTCGTGACCGGGTACGGCCCGTCGTCGAACGTCAGCGCGATGAGCTTCGGCCGCGCCGTCGCCGGGACCGGCGCGCCGCCCAGCGCGGCGAGCCGCGCGCCGAGCGACGGCTGCGCGAGCGCGGCGGCGTCCATTCTGCGCAGGACGACGACCGGCCGCAGCAGGTCGCCCGACTTGAGCCACAGGCGCCACGCGCCGTTACCGAGCCCGGCGGCGACCAGCAGCGCCGCCACGGTCACCGCCGCGCGGCGGCGCGGCGTGCTAATGGGCCGGCGCGACCGACGAGGTCGGTGCGGCGGTCGCGCTCGCCTGCGCGTAGTCGCGGCCGACGATCACCGTGACGACTTCGCGCGGTCCCGGCGTCGTGTCGGTCGCCGGCGTGACGCTCGCGCCCGGGACGCCGAGGTCGGCCCGCACGCGCTCGCCGACGTACGGCACGTTCGTCGCCGGGCGAATCTGCGTCGTGTCGTAGCCGAACGTGTCGGCGTTCCCGACCGAGTCGACGACGTAGCCGATCTTCGTCAACCGTGCGGAAACCGATGACGCGAGCCCGCGAATTCCGCTGCCGTTCTCGACGACGACGTGCACGCTCGCAGGCTTCACCGCCTCCAGCGCCGTCGCCGAAACGGGCGTCGCGTTCCCGTACGCGCCGAGCAGCTCGCCGACGAGCTTCGCCTTCTGCGCCTCGTCGGGAATCACGACCTCGCCGCCGTACGCCGTGTCCTTCACGTCGACGTAGCGAATCGTGTCGGCTTTGCTCAGGTCGTTCAGGTTCGCATCCTTGAACGCCCACGCCAGCGACTTCTGCTCGTCGAACGTGAGGTTGGTGTAGACGTTTTTGTTGAGCGCGCCGATCAGCTGCCCGATGTGGAGCAGGTCGTTGAACTTCTGCGCCTTGAGCTTCGTCATCGTGATGTGGATGATCTGCTGCTGGCGCTTCGTGCGGCACAGGTCGCTGCACGCGTCGTGCCGGAAGCGGCTGTACGCCATCGCCTGGTAGCCGTTCATGTGCACGAGTCCCGGCTTGAAGTGGATGTGCAGGTGCCCCCAGGTGTCGTCGTAGTCCATCTGCTCGGTCACCGGAACGTCGATCCCGCCGATCGCGTCGACGAAGTCCTTCAAACCGTTCGAGTTGACGACGATGAAGCGGTCGAAGCTCGTGCCGCGCTCGGTCTTCGGCATCCCGAGGAAGTTGCCGATGACCTGATCGGCCAGCTTCACGCCGCCGTCGGAATAGGCTTCGTTGATCTTCGTGTCGTGGCCGTTGACGATCGCTTCGGTGTCGCGCAGGACCGAGACCAGTTTGAGCGACTTCGTCGGGAAGTCGAGCCCGGCGACCATGATCGTGTCGCTGCGCGCGCCCTTCGAGAACGGCTGGTCCTTGGCGTCGTAGTTGAAGTCGATGCCGAGCAGCATCACGTAGATGCGGTCCTTGCCGAACACCTTCTCGGGCGGCGGCACGATCAGATCGGCGATCGACGTGGGGATGCGCTGGTGGTCGTGCAGCACGCGGTACGCGACCGTGGCGAAGATCAGCCCGACGACGACGAGCG
>JAFAMK010000261.1 GCA_019233415.1 Vulcanimicrobiota bacterium | reverse complement strand
CGTCCTTCGACAAGCCGCCCTTCGACAAGCTCAGGATGACGGGGTCAACCCTCATCACCTTGAGTCCAACCCCCGTCACGCTGAGCTTGTCGAAGCGCCCTCGGGAGTGGTCGCGTGATTGTCGAGGGGAGCGTTCTCCCGGTTCCGCGGGCGAACATCGACACCGACCAGATCATTCCGGCGCGCTATCTCACGCGGATCGACGCCGACGGCATGGGTGAGCACCTCTTCGAGGGGATGCCCGACGGCGAACACTTGCTGGCACTGCACGAAGGCGCATCGATAATCGTCGCCGGCGAGAACTTCGGCTGCGGCTCGTCACGCGAGCACGCTGCGTGGGCGATTGTCGACCGTGGCTACAAGGCGGTGATTGCGCCGAGCTTCGCGCGCATCTTCCACGAGAACGCCTACACGAACGCGCTCGTCCCGGTGATCGTCCCGCAGGCGGTCGCCGACGAACTGATGGGTGCGCGGCACATCGCGATCGACGTGGTGAACGAGACGCTGCGCGCGGACGGCGGCCCGGAGATCGCGTTCACCCTGGACCCGCTGCGCAAGCAGTTCGTCCTCGGCGGCGGCTTCCTCAAATATCTCGCCGCGAAGATTCCCGCCGTACGCGCCTGGGAGGCAGCACGGTGAACCATCGCATCGCGGTCCTGCCCGGCGACGGAATTGGCCCCGAGGAAACGGCGGCGGCGGTGCGTGTGCTCAGCGCGGCGCTCCCGTCGTGCGTGTTCACCGAAGCAGCAGTCGGCGGTGCGGCGATTGCCGCACATGGCACCCCGCTTCCTGACGAGACGCTGGCGGTCGCGCGCGAAAGCGCGGCGATCCTGTTCGGCGCGGTCGGGGGCAACGGGTTCGAGCACCTCACACCCGACAAGCGTCCCGAAGCGGCGATCCTCGGGCTGCGCAAAGTGTTCGGCCTCTACGCGAACGTGCGGCCTTCGTTCGCGTACCCCGGTCTGGAGTCGCGCTCGCCGCTTCGCGCCGAATTGGTGCGGGGGATGGACCTCGTCATCGTCCGCGAACTGACCGGCGGACTCTACTTCGGACCGAAGAGCCTCGAACCCGAGGACGGCGTCCTTACCGCGCGCGACGGGCTCGTCTACCGCGACTTCGAGATCGAACGAATCGCACGGTTCGCCTTCGACCTCGCGCGCACGCGGCGTAAGCACGTCACCTCGGTCGACAAGTCCAACGTCCTCATTAGCTCGCAGCTATGGCGCCGTATCGTCACCGACGTCGCGCGCGATTTTCCAGACGTCACGCTGACACACATGCTGGTCGACAACGCCGCAATGCAGCTCGTGCGCGACCCGCGCGCATTCGACGTCGTCGTAACCGAGAACATGTTCGGCGACATCCTCTCCGACGAAGCAGCGATGATCACCGGCACGATCGGCACCGCACCGAGCGCAAGCCTCGGCGCCGCTCCGAGCATCCGTGCCTTCGGCCTCTACGAACCGATCAGTGGAACCGCGCCCGACATTGCGGGCCGCGGAATCGCCAACCCGTCCGCCGCGATCCTCTCCGCGGCACTCCTCGCTCGCTTTTCACTCGGCGAACCCGACGCCGCCGACCGTATCGAACGTGCCGTTGCGGGCGCACTCGCCGAGGGTCCGCGCACACCGGACCTCGACGGCGATGCGGGCGTCTCGACGCAAGCGTTCACCGATGCCGTCCTTGCTCGGCTCACACCAATCGCGGTAGCCTGAACTCCGTTGCTCAGAGCGTGGCGGCAAGAGCGCGCAAACGCTCCGCCGCGCTCTCGGCGGTGATGTCGCGCTGCGGCATTCCAAGCAGCTCGTAGCCGACCATGTACTTGCGGACTGTTGCCGAGCGCAGGAGTGGGGGGAGGTAATGGGCGTGTAGGTGCCACTCGTCATGGGGTTCGCCGTCGGTCGGGCGTTGGTGGAATCCCATCGAGTACGGGAACGGCGCGTCGAAGACGCGGTCGTAGGTGGCGGTCGTGATGCGCATTGCGTTGGCGAGGGCGTCGCGTTCGTCCGGTTCGAGTTCGTTGAGCCCGCGGATGTGGCGGCGTGGGACGACCATCGTCTCGAACGGCCACGTAGCCCAGAAAGGGACGAGGACGGCGATTCGTTCGTCGGCGTGGACGACGCGCGTGCCTTCGGCAAGTTCTCGTTCGACGTATGCGCAGAGGAGGCAGATGCCGTGCTCTGCGCGGTAGGCGAGGAGGCCGGCTTGTTCGGCGGCGACTTCGTTCGGGATCGTTGCGTTCGCCCACACCTGCGCGTGCGGGTGGGGGTTGCTCGCGCCCATCATCGGGCCGTTGTTCTCGAAGACGATCACCGATCGTACGAACGGCAGTGCGCCAAGTTCGGTGTATTGCGCGGCCCACGCGTTGATGACGAGGCGGGTCTGCGCCGTGGTCATCCGCGCGACGGAGAGGTCGTGGCGTGGCGTGAAACACACGACGCGGCAGACGCCGGGCTCGGCACGCGCGATCAGGAGTCCACTCTCGTCCAACGCACCCGGCGGCGTGTCGGGGACGAGCGCGGCGAAGTCGTTGTCGAAAACGAACGTCGACGCGTAGTGCGGGTTGCGCGCGCCGCCGGCGCGTGCGTTGCCCGGGCAGAGGTAGCAGTCGGGATCGTACGCCGGCACGTCTCGCCGCGCCGGCGGCGCCGTCTCTCCTTGCCAGGGACGCTGTGTGCGCTGCGGCGAGACCTGCAGCCACGTGCGCGTCAGCGGATTGAACCGCACGTGCGGTCTCCGCAACCAATCCGGGTTCACCGGCGTACGACTTCCGCGCCGGGTGCGCCGGCGCCGACGTAGACGTGCGGTTCGACGCCGGTTTTTTCGCGGTATGCGCGGGCGACGAAGGCGACGAAGTGAACGGCTTCGCGGGCGTCGACGAGGTTGACGGTGCTGCCGCCGAAGCCGCCTCCGGTCATTCGCGCCCCGTAGCATGCCTTGCCGAAGTGCTGGGCCGCCTCGACCAAGGCATCCAGTTCTTCGCAGCTGACTTCGTAGTCGTCGCGCAGGCTTGCGTGCGAG
>JAFAMK010000226.1 GCA_019233415.1 Vulcanimicrobiota bacterium | reverse complement strand
CGTTGGATCGCGCGAGTACACCTACTTCCGGCTCTCCGCGGTCGGCGACGTCGAGACGCTGCCGTACTCGTTGAAGATCCTCCTCGAGAACCTGGTGCGGTTCGAGGACGGGCGCTCGGTGACGAAGGCCGACGTCGAAGCGCTCGCGTCGTGGCAGCCGGGCGCGCGCTCGTCGAAGGAGATCGCGTACCGACCCGCGCGCGTGCTGCTCCAAGACTTCACCGGCGTCCCGTGCGTCGTCGACCTCGCCGCGATGCGCGACGCGATCGCGCAGTTCGGCGGTGATCCAAAGCGAATCAATCCGCTGCAGCCCGTCGAGCTGGTCATCGACCACTCGGTGCAGGTCGATGCGTGGGCGTCGCCCGCCGCGTTCGAAAAGAACGCGGACCTCGAGTTTCAGCGCAACGGCGAGCGTTATGCGTTCCTGAAGTGGGGACAGTCGTCGCTCGACGGCTTCCGCGCCGTTCCGCCCGACACGGGGATCGTCCACCAGGTCAACATCGAGTACCTCGCGCGCGTGATCTTCGGCGCCGGCGGGGCCGGTGAGCAGCACCCGGGCGGCACTCCGGTCGCGTATCCCGACACGGTCGTCGGCACCGACTCGCACACGACGATGGCGAACGGCCTCGGCGTACTGGCCTGGGGTGTCGGCGGGATCGAAGCCGAAGCCGCGATGCTCGGCCAGCCGGTGACGATGCTGATCCCCGAGGTGATCGGGTTCAAAGTCACCGGCAAGCTGCGCGAAGGCGTCACCGCGACCGACCTCGCGCTGCAAGTGACGCAGATGCTGCGCAAGAAGGGCGTCGTCGGCAAGTTCGTCGAGTTCTACGGCGCGGGTCTCTCGACGCTCGCAGTCGCCGACCGCACCGTCATCGGCAACATGTCGCCCGAATACGGCTCGACCGTCGCGATCTTCCCGATCGACGCGCTCACGCTCGACTATCTTCGCCTGACCGGACGTGCACAGGAACAGATCGACCTCGTCGAGGCGTACGCGAAGGCGCAGGGGATGTTCCGCACCGACGCCTCGCCCGAGCCGCGCTTCACTGATACGCTGACGCTCGATCTCGGCGACGTCGTCCCGAACCTCGCCGGTCCGCGCCGTCCGCAGGACCGCGTTCCGCTCAGCGACGTCAAGGCGACGTTCGAAGTCGCGCTCGACGAGTGGCAGACCGCGCGCGGCGGCAACGGCAAACAGCTCGAACGGTTCGAAGGCGAGGGCGGCGGAACCGCGGTCGCCGCGCAGCCGCGCACCGAACTGTCCGATGGCGCCGTCGTGATCGCCGCGATCACGTCGTGCACGAATACCTCGAACCCCGCGCTGCTGATCGGCGCTGGTCTGCTCGCGAAGAAAGCCGTCGAGAAGGGACTAAAGGCCGCGCCGTGGGTGAAGACCTCGCTCGCGCCCGGCTCAAAAGTCGTCACCGACTACCTCGCCAAAGCGGGCCTTACGCCGTATCTCGACCAGCTCGGCTTCAACCTCGTCGGCTACGGCTGCACGACGTGCATCGGGAACAGCGGCCCGCTCGGCGACGACGTCGCGCATGCGGTCGCCGAACACGACATGATCGTCGCCGCGGTGCTGAGCGGCAACCGCAACTTCGAAGGCCGCATCCATCCGCAGGTGCGCGCGAACTATCTCGCGTCGCCGCCGCTCGTCGTCGCGTACGCGCTCGCGGGACGGATGGACGTCGACCTGACGACCGAACCGCTCGGACGCACCGCGACCGGCGAAGACGTCTACCTCAAAGACCTCTGGCCGACCAGCGCGGAGATCGACGCGGTGCTCGCAAGCGCGGTTTCCGACGCGATGTTCCGCACGCGCTACGCCGACGTCTTCCACGGTGACCAGCGCTGGGCATCGATGAACGTCGAGCCCGGCGAGCGCTATGCGTGGGACGAGAAGTCCGAATACGTCAAGCGTCCGCCGTACTTCGACGGAATGCCGAAGCTGCCAGCGCCGGTGCAGGACATTCGGGGCGCGCGCGTCCTCGCGGTCCTGGGCGACTCGGTCACGACCGACCATATCTCGCCGGCCGGCAACATCGCGAAAAGCTCGCCCGCCGCAAAATACCTGATGGCGAAGGGCGTCGACCCGACCGACTTCAACTCGTACGGCGCGCGCCGCGGCAACCACGAGGTGATGGTCCGCGGCACGTTCGCGAACATCCGTCTACGCAATCTCCTCGTCCCCGGCACCGAAGGCGGCGTGACGCGCTATCTGCCGACGAACGAGCAAATGTCGATCTTCGACGCGTCAGAAAAATACCGCGCCGACAACACCCCGCTCATCGTCCTCGCCGGCAAAGAATACGGGAGCGGCTCCTCGCGCGACTGGGCCGCCAAGGGCCCCTACCTCCTCGGCATCAAAGCCGTCATCGCCGAATCATTCGAACGCATCCACCGCTCAAACCTCATCGGCATGGGGATTCTGCCACTCCAGTACGTCAACGGCGCGACCCGCGAATCGCTCGGCCTCACCGGCGAAGAAACGTTCGCGATCGAAGGCACCGCAGCAAAGCTCGAGCCTGGCATGACCGTGAAGGTAACCGCAACCAATGCGACCGGCACGTCAAGGACGTTCGACGCCCTCGTCCGCATCGACACGCCGGACGAGGCCGAATACTACCGCCACGGCGGCATCCTGCAGTACGTCCTCCGCCAACTCGCAACGACGTAGCCACCCCTCGGCGTCGGCGCAACTGCGCCGGCGCGCGTAGGCGCCCGCTGAACCGGGGGACGGGGTCGCCTCAAGCGAATCCTCCCGCGATGGCTCTTGAGCGGTCGTACGCTGTCGTCCTGGAACCGGAAGCCGAAGGCGGGTTCTCCGTTCATATCCCGGCGTTCCGGGGTGCCCATACACAGGGCGAGACGATCGAAGAGTGTCTCGCGAACGCGCGCGACGTGATCGAAGCCTACATCGAGGTCTTCGCCGAGCACGGCGAGCCACTTCCACCCAGCGATACGGCGCAGTTCGTCTCGATTAGCATTCCATCACCAGCGGCGTAGCCCGGCCGATGAGCGAGAAGCTTCCGGTCGTCCGAGGCGACCAACTTCGACGTGCCCTAGAACGCGCGGGTTTCGTCCTCGTCCGAATCAAGGGAAGCGCTCATGTCATGCGGCATCCCGACACCAGGAGGACGGTCAGCGTCCACATTCACCGCGGCGAGACGATCAAACGCGGAACGCTCGCAGCGATTCTCGACGACGCCGGACTTACGGTCGATGACCTGCGAAGCCTTCTATGAGATGGCGATTGAGTATGTAGGGCGCGCTGACACTGGTTCAGCGGTCTGGACTCGCCGGTCGATTGCATGGCCTCTCAGTAACAATCTACGGAATCCAAATCGAAAGGTCCGCATACGTTGCACCGGGAGTCCGATGTTGCAAGGACAGCGTTCGCTATTCGGCTGCGATGTGCGGCTTTTCGATTGACGGTGCTACGATGCCGGCTAGCAACGGGAACACATAGCCGGCGATTGCAGCTCCGATGAGAGGGGCGATCCAGAAGAGCCAGAGTTGTTCGAGGGCGGGGCCGCCGGCGAAGAGGGCGGGGCCGGTGCTTCGGGCCGGGTTTACCGAGGTGTTGGTGACTGGGATGCTGATGAGGTGGATCAGCGTTAGAGCGAAGCCGATCGCGAGTGGGGCGAAGCCACCCGGGGCTTGGGACGATGTTGCGCCGAGGATGACGATGAGGAACATGAACGTCATCACGATCTCGCAGACGAGAGCGGCGAGCAGCGAGTAGCCGCCGGGGGAGTGGTCGCCGTAGCCGTTCGTTGCGAAGCTGCCGATCGCGAATCCCGGTTTGCCGCTGGCGATCACGTAGAGGACGGCGGCGGCGATGATTGCGCCGACGACCTGGGCGATCCAGTACGGGATCACCTCGCGGCCGGGGATGCGGCGGGCGACGAAGAGACCGAACGTGATCGCCGGGTTGAAGTGGCCGCCGGAGATCCAGCCGAGCGCGTAGGCGCCGGTGAGGACCGTCAGGCCGAAGGCGAGTGCGACGCCGGCGAAGCCGATCCCGAACCCGGGGAAGGCCGCGGCGAGGACCGCGCTGCCGCAGCCGCCGAGGACGAGCCAGAAGGTCCCCAGCAGTTCGGCACCGAGCCGGCGTGACAGCGGCATGGATCGCTCCTCTCTGGGCATAGCTCTGGCAGGCAGCATCCGGCGTGGAGGCGGGGCCTCCCTTCGTAACCAGCGTGTCGACCGCACACAGGCCCGCGGGAACACATCCGGCGTATCGCCACAAGCATGGCCGTCTCGCACACCGGCGCCGGTCGCGCGCCCGACCTGCTCGGGATCACCCTCGCCGAGATCGACAACGCGCAGCCCCTCGTGAACGCGGTCGTTCCGCCAACGCTGACCTACCGCTGGCCGCTGCTCGCCGAGCGCCTCGGCGTTGATCTGTGGCTCAAGCACGAGAACCACACGCCGCTCGGCGCGTTCAAGGTGCGCGGCGGGTTGACGTTCGTTCGTGCGTTGCGCGGGCGCCAACCGGACGTGACGCGGCTCGTCTGCGCGACGCGTGGCAACCACGGCCAGAGCATTGCCTTCGCCGCCGCACGCGCCGGAATGAAAGCGACGATCGTCGTTCCCGAAGGGAACTCGCCGGAGAAGAACGC
>JAFAMK010000029.1 GCA_019233415.1 Vulcanimicrobiota bacterium | reverse complement strand
CGTGTCGACGTTCGTGATCCGTGGCGGACCCGTGTATGTCTATGTTCGGTCGAACGAAACCTGGCGAAGGTTCGACGGCATGGTGGTGGCCGATGGCAAGGTCGCCTCACTGCGGCCGGAGGACGCGGGCGTGGGCGTACCGGAAGTCGACTTAGGCGGGCGCGCTGTCTACCCGGCCTTCGCGGACTGCCACGTTCACCTGACCGATACCGGGCTGTTCCTTGGCCCGCACGACCTCGCCGACGTGCGAGATGCAACCGAGTACGCCCGCCGCATCGCGGCGCTCCCGCGCGGCGCGTTCGTCCTGGCCGCGAACTACGACGAGTCCGCCTGGAGCGACGGCGGCGTTGCGACGGCTGCCCCGCTCGATGCGCATTTCCCGGACGCGATCGCGATGGCCGTACGCGTCGACGGGCACTCGTGCGTCCTGAACCGCAAGGCGCTCGCGTTCGTCGACCTGCCGCCCGAGACACCGGGGATGGAACGCGACGCGGACGGTGCCCCGACTGGACGGCTCCTGCTCGACGCGAACTGGCGTGCGCAGGCGAAGGTGCTCGCCGCGCTCCCCGCCGCAATGAAACGCGCCGCCGACGTGCGCGCGACCGAACTCGCGCTGCGCCAAGGCGCGCTGCACCTGCACGTGCAGCTCGTCGGCCTCGGCCCGCGCGAAACCTACGCGCGCGAAATCACTGCGCTTCGTGAGGCCGGCGCTGCCAAATGGCATCCGAAGATTTGCGAGCGCGACCCGGCACTTGCGAAAGAACTCGGCCTCCCGTACATCGGCGGCGACGTCTTCCTCGACGGCAGCATCGGGAGTGGAACGGCCGCGGTCAACGAGCCGTATCACGACCGCGAGGGACGCGGCCACCTGATGCACGACGACGCCGAGGTCGAAGCGTACTTCTCCGAAGCGGAGCGGCTGGGGATCAGCGCCGGCGTCCACGCGATCGGTGACCGCGCGATCGAGCAATGTCTCGCGACGTGGGAGAAGGTGCTCGGCGGCAAGCCGTCGCCCCGCAACCGCCACTTCATCGAGCACTTCGAGATCGCGACGCCGCAGCAGATCGCACGCGCCGCGCACCTGAACGTCTATTTGTCGATGCAACCCCAGTTCGACGAACTCTGGGGCCATCCAGGCGGCATGTACGACACGCGACTCGGCGCACCGCGCGCCCGTGCGATGAACGCCCTCGCCTCCGCAAAACGCGCCGGCGCAACGCTCGTCGGCGGCGACGACAGCCCCGTCTGCAAACTCTCCCCGCTCGACGGCCTGCGCGCCGCAACCTCCCACCATAATCCGGCGGAATCACTGAGCATCGAAGACGCGCTCCTCATGTACACCTACGACGCCGCTCGCTTCGGCCACACCGAAACAACAACCGGAACCCTCGAACCCGGCTACGCCGCCGACTTCGTCATCCTCAACACCGACCCAATCGCTACCCGCAGCTTCACCGGCGCGTCGGTCGTCGAGACATGGTCGGACGGCACGCGCGTTGCAACCGCCGGCTGAGCGTCAGCGCGCGATGCCTCCCGCGCTAGCCGGTCCGGCAGCGTCGTGGTTGCGGGCGAGGATTCCGCGGAGCGTTGTGCCTGGTACGGCGTCCGGGCGTGAGAAGTCCAGGCGGGCGCTGAGTTTCGCGCCGTAGGCGGTTGTGCGGTTTCGCTGCGTGACGTCGATTTTCGGCGGAAGCGCGGTGTACGGGCGCAGGTCGGGGTTTGGGGTGAAGGCGGCGGTGAACGGGACGGCCATTGCGTCGTAGGTCGAGAGCGGCGGGATGTTGAGGATCAGCTCGATCGTTCGCAGGATGCCGACCGTGGTCAGGTGCTCGTGCCGCACGCCTCCGCGCGAATACGGCGAGACGACGTAGAGGGTCGTGCGCTGGTCGCTGACGTGGTCGGGGCCGTCTTGCGCGTCGTCTTCGATGATGAAGATTGCCGATGACGGCCAGGCGCGCGAGTGCGAGATTGCTTCGACGATGCGGCCGACGGCTTCGTCGTTGATCGCGACGTAGGACGCGGGGGTGAGCTTTCCGGCGCGGCTGCCGTAGGTGTGGTCGCCGGGGAGCCAGATCAGTTCGAGTCGCGGGAGCGTGCCGGCGCGCACGAACGCCTCGAATTCGCGGCGCCACTCGCGCGCACGATCGAGGTCGCTGTAGTTCAAGTCCCAGCCGACGTAGTACGGGTCGAAGCGGTGGGCGAGCGTCGGCGTTTCAGACGTGCCTGGACTGCCGGGCTTCTGCGGCGCATCGATCAACTCGCCGTAGTCGCGAAACGAGACGTGCGCGCGGCGCGCGGCGTCCCACAGGTAGCCGGCGGACGGGACGCGCGGGCCGTCGCCGCCCGAGAGGTCGTCGAGCACGCGGCGCCGGCCGTAGAGCGGCGGCCAGTAGCGTTCGACGTAGTCGTTCGCGAACGCGGCGTCCGCCCACATGTGGCCCGACGCGCTCACCTCGCCGCTCGTGTACGCCGCATCGAAGAGACCGAACCGTGCCGCGAGCGCGTGCTGGTTAGGCGTCACGTTGCGACCGAACCACGCCAGCGCCGGCGCGCCGTTGCCGCCCGGAGCGTCGCCGAGAACTTGATCGTACGACCGGTTTTCCTTGAGGATGAAGAAGACGTGCTTGATCGGCCCGTTTGCGCGCACCAGCGAACGCCCCGCCGCCGTCGCCCAGTCCATCGCGCCCTGTGGGCTTCCGGCGAACGCGGTCGTGCGCGAGAGATCGTATGCGCGCAGCGAGCCGCGCTCCAGCGTTCCGATGTAGTCGTGGTCGCTGCCGCTCGCGTTGCGGTAGCGTGGGTTCGGGCGCGCGCCCTCGCCTTTACCGTCGAGGACGTAGAGGCGGCCGCCGAGCGCGACGGCGTCGGTCGGATACCAGCCGGCAGCGATGCGCCCGATCAGTCGGTCATCGCGCACGACCGCGACGGAGTTCGCCGCGCCTAGGCTCACGAAGAGCGTCCCATCCGCGAAAGAGAGCGCATTCGGCGAGACGCCGACCGGCTGCGTGCGTCCGACGTGGTCGCCGAGTGGGATGCGCGCGAGCAGCTTCCCGTCGCGAACCGCGCACACCGCGACCGCATCGGCGTCGGCGACGGCAGCATACAGTTTGTCACCGCGAACGAGCACGTCGGACGGATGCAACCCGACGGTGATGCGGCGCACCGCACGCGACACCGTGTCGACCGCGACGATCGCGCTGCTAGAACGCACTGCGGCGAAGAGCGTGCGCCCGTCGGTGCTGAATGCAAGCCCGCCCGGGCGCCCACCAAGCGAGGTCGGTGGAGCGGCGGTGATATTGCCGATGCTGCCGATTCGTACCGCGCCGTCACCGTCGGTCGCGACCGCAATGCGCTGCCCGCCCGGCGCCGCGGCGAGCGCGACCGGATACGAGCCCTTGGGCAGCGCGATGCGGTGCACGGTGCGCGCGGCGACGTCGACGTCGAGGAGCGCGTCCGCGTTCGCGCCGGCGACGAGCACGTCGTTCGGGCCGAACCACAGCGGCCGCCCGAACGCGCCCGGGAGTGGGATCGACGCGAGCCGCTCCAGGCTCGGCACGCGGTAGACGCTCAGCGATGCCGGCAGGTAGCCGGACTCGACGACCGCGATTCGCGTTCCGTCCGGCGCGGCAGCCATCCCCTGCGGCATCGTCCCAGTCGCGGCGACGCGGCCCGGCGGCGGCTGCAGCACCCACCCGCTCGGCAGCGTGACGGCAAACGCGACGGCGGCGAGCAGATGACGCATATGTCGCCTCTGTCAGCGCCGACCTCCAGAATCCTACGGAGAGCGGCCGGGTGTTACAGTAGCGAGATCGTCTCCGCGGGCTTCGCCGGGCGAGCGGCCATGGCGGCTTCGAGGTGGGCGGCGAGGGTGTCGACGATCGGGTCGTCGATCTCTTCGACGCGGCCGTTGTCGGCGAGGGCGACGAGGGTTGGGTCGATCGGGAGGCGCGCGAACACCGGCGCGCCGGCGAGTTCCGCCACCTGGTCGGCGTAGGACGGGCCGAAGACGTCGTACTTCTTGCCGGTGTCCGGCGCGACGAAGTACGACATGTTCTCGACGACGCCGACGATCGGTTTCTTCAGCTGGTGCACGAGGTTCGCGGCCTTGCGCACGATCATCGTCGCGAGCCGCTGCGGCATCGTTACGAGCACGATGCCGTCGACCGCGAGCGATTGCAGCACGGTCAGCGGCGCGTCCGACGTTCCCGGCGGAAGGTCGATCAGCAGGTAGTCGAGGTCCGACCACAGCGCCTGTTCGTAGAACTGGCGGATCACGCCGGAGAGGATCGGGCCGCGCCAGATCATCGCGGTGTCCTCTTTGTCGGTGAGCAAGTTCGAGCTGACGATCTCGACCGCCGAGCGCGACGTCGCGGGTACCATCAGAGGCTTCGGCTGCTGGCCGGGCGGCGTCGTCGGGTCGGCTTCGAGCCCGAGCGGTTCGGTGAGCCCAAACAGGCGCGGGATCGACGGGCCGGTGATGTCCGCGTCGAGGATGCCGACTTTCTTCCCGGCGCGGCGCAGGCCGACCGCGAACAGTGCGGTCGTCAGCGACTTTCCGACGCCACCCTTTCCCGACATGACGGGCACGACGTAGCGGAAGCGCGCGCGGCGGTTGAACTCGCCCGGCGCGCGCCGCAGCGGCTGCTTGTCCTCGTTCATGACCGTCGGAACGCGCCCCGAGAGCCGCGCCTGCGTGAGCGCGGCGACGATCGGTTCGACGCGCAGGCCGTGCGCCTCGGCGCCCTTCGCGATCGTCTCGTACTTGTTGACGCCGCAGCCCGCGCAATGGAGCCCGAACTCGCTCAGGACCTCCTCGGCGATCGGGAGGTCGGCGACGAGCGCGCGGATGTTGGTCTCAGGGGTGATCTCGACGTGGGCTGACATGAAGGCACAAAGCTTCGGGAACGGGCCGATGCGTCCCGGCTACAATTCAGAGGATAGCTCGCCTCGTATAGCGGAAGGAGAGCGCCGATGGTTCACGGTACTGATCGTCGTCGGTTTCTTGCGCTCGGAGCATCGGCTGGAACGGCGGCCGCGCTCGCGCCGCTCGGCGCGTTCGCGCAGCCGGCACCAACGCCGACACCGCCGGGGACGTGTACGCCGCAGGCGTGCTCCGTGCCGACGACCGCGACGCCCGTGCCGTGGAAGCGCCCGGCCGACACGGTTCTCGCCGTTCGCCGCTCGGCGTGGGATCTCAGCAGCGCGCAGCTCGCGAAGTTACGGCTCGCGTACCAGCGCATGGCGGCGCTGCCGCCGAGCGACGGGCGCAGCTTGCAAGGCCAGCGCAACTTGCACGCCTATTATTGCGTGACGTGTCCGGGTGGGCCCGGATTCGCCGGCGGCGACATTCACTTCAGCTGGAACTTCCTGCCCTGGCACCGGATGTTCTTGTACTTCCACGAGCGCATCTTGGGCTCGCTGGTCAACGACATGTCGCTGCGGCTGACGTACTGGGACTGGGAAGTTCCGTCGCACGCGCTCGTGCCGCCGGCGTTCGGCGAGATCGAGAACAACCCGATGTACGACGCGACGCGCTACCTGCAGCTCGGCCAGAGCGTCGAACGGATGCTGACGAACTACAACACCGGCAAACAGCGCTTCTACCGGCTGCCGCTCGTGCACCGTCTTTTGCACTGCATGTGGGAAGACTTCGGCGGAACGGCGCGCAGCAGCGACCCGAACGCGCCGCCGGCCGGCGGCGTCGTCGAGTCCGGCTCGCACGGTTTCGTACACGTCTCGGTCGGCGGCGACGCGACGCGCTACGACAAGCTTCCGTGCTCGGGCGACATGGCGATCCTCAATACCGCCGCGCGCGACCCGATCTTCTACGCGCACCACGGCAACCTCGACCGCCTCTGGCGCTCCTGGGAGCACTTCGGAAGCAATGCGAACCCGACCGATCCCACGTGGCGCAACCTGTCGTGGTCGTTCTTCGACGAGCACGGCACCTGGACGTCGATGACCGTCGAGCAGATGGCCGACGTCGAGCACGCGCTGGGCTACCGCTACGAGCGCCCGATCACGCCGGCACCGCGGCTGCGGACGCAGAACGCGGCGCACGCGATGCCCGAGCGCCGCATCGACCTGCTGGCGCCGCCGCGCGCGAACCTGCTGCAGTCGAGCGCGCCCGCGTCGCTGGCGAAGGCTCCGGCGGCGGAACTATCGGTCGGCGGACTCGCCGTTCCCGGCGAGGGCGACTACGAGCTGCTGGTGCACTCGTCGCACGGCACGTTCTCGCTCGGCGACATCTTCGTCACGCCGCACGGCGGACACGCGATGCACGAGCACGCGCCGCAGTTCAACGTCTGCCAGCCGCTGTGGGGCGACTACGTCTCACCGCCGACGGCCGACCCAAAGCTCATCGCGGCATTGCTCGACCCAACCAAAGCGTTCTACCTGCAGTCGTCCTCGGCACGCGGACCGCGCCTGCTGGGCGCGGCGGCCGGCGCCGAGCTGGGCACGCGCGTGCGACCGAAGCGCGCGGAGCTCGTCCTGCAGTAGACGCTCCGGCTCAGTGGCGCGCGAAAGCGTATGCTGCGAGCGCTAGTGCGCCGATGGCGAGCCAGCCGAAGAGTCCTTCGGGGACGGGGTTGTCGCGCGCGACCGGGACGCGCGGCGTCGCTTCGCGGCGGTCGAGCGCGAACACGTACGTCGCGACGTCGCGCAGCGCGCGGTCGTCGAGCTGGCGCGCGCCGAAACGCGGCATCTGCCCTGGCCCGGCGCGGATCGCTTCGGCGACTTGCGTGATGCTGGTGCGGTGCAGCGACGGTGCCCACTCGGCGCCCCCGACCGACGCGCCGTCGGCGTCGACACCGTGGCAGTGCCGGCAGTTCTCGACGTAGACCTCGCGGCCGTTCGCAACGTCGCCGCCGGCCGTGACGACGGGGATCGGCGTGCCGCCCGGTGCGACCGATGCGATGTACGCTTCGATCGCCTTGATCGTCGCGTCGGGAAGCTGCTGGCCGCGGTGTCCGACCTCGATCCACGGAACGGCAGCCGGCATGCGACCGGTGACGAGTTCGAAGTCGACGCTGGCCGCACCGGCGTTGCGCAGCGACGGGCCGTTGCTCGTCCCGCGCAGATCGGCGCCGTGGCACGACGCGCAGTAGGTGGCGTACGGAAGCTGTCCGGGCGGCGACGCGAGCGCGAGCACCGCCGCGAGGCCGAGGGCGAGCGTCATCCGAGCGTCCGTTCCAAGCGGCGCTCGCGCGCGCCCCAGTCGGCGACGCACCACAAGAGCGCGAGCAGCAGCGGCGTCCCGCCGGCGAGCCACATCACGGCGCCCGCGTTCATCTGGTCGACGAGCGCGTCCGGGCGCGCGGCGTAGTGTGCGTAGAGGACGTGGCGCGTGACGTAGAACGCGAAGCCGAGGAACGCGCTCATCGGGAGCGCCAGAAACAGCGCAAGGATGCGCACCGGATGCGCCGGCGCATGCGGTGCCGGCGCAACGGCCAGCAGCGGCGTCCAGAAGACGAGCGCCGAGCCGAGGTAGAGCGCGTGCTCGGCGGCGTGGATTGGTGGGTTCTCCAGCGCCGCCTCGTAGAGCGGTGAGAAGTGCGTGCCGTACAGCACGAACGCGAACTGCAGCCACGCGACGGCGGGCTGCGTGAGCACGCGCACCGCAGGTGCGCGCAGCACCCGCGCGAGCACCGCCGCTGCGCGCGGCGGCAGCGCGGCGAGCGCGAGCCGGAGCGGCGCGCCGAGCAGCAGCAATGGCGCGGCGAGCGCGACCAGCGCAAGGTGCTGCACCATGTGCCAGGCCAGCGACGCGTCGGCGCGCGCATCGACCGGGCCGAGCAGCACCGCCGCGACGACGGCGAGCCCCAGCGCGAACGCGACGACTGCGCCCGGCGCGACGGCGCGGCCCGCCTGCCGCGCGCGCACGCAGCCCCAGCCGTACAGCAGCGCCGCGGCGACCAGCGATGCGACGATCATGTCGAGTGCGGCTCCCGCGCGTCGAACCCGCCTTCGGCGTTGCGAACCAGCTCGACGACCCGTTCGCGTTCGGCGCCGCGTCCCGCGCGAGACGCGCGCAGTTCCGCCGCGAGCAGCGCGGCGATCAGCCCGACCGCGATGCTGCCGAACGGGAAGAGGATGCGGTACAGCGTGACGAGCGCGGTCACGCGCACGTGCGCGCCGACGGCCTGCTGGTCGTCGCTCGCCGCGAGCGTCAGCACGACGCCGGCGGTGACGAGCGCGGCGCCGACGCCGACGCGCCACGGCGCCGCGGTCGGCGGCACGAGCACGTCGCCGACCTCGTCGCGCTTCGTGATCGTCTTGTCGATCCACGGCCACGCGACGACGAGCAGAAACGCCAGCGTCGGCAGCACCATGCCCGGCCAAAAGACCGCCGGCACCGGATGACCGAAGATGCGCCATTCGACCGCCGGGCCGAGCCGCAGCGCGCCGTCGAGCCACGCGGCGTACCAGTCGGGTGCGGCGGGATTCGTCACCAACCAGTCGTGATACGGGCCGTAGTTCTCGACCGGGTTGATCTCGATCAGCGCGCCGAGCAGCGTGACGACGCCGGCCGTCGCGAAGAACACCGCGAGGGTGCGCAGCGTGTAGTCCGGCCAGAAGCGGCGGCCGACGACGACGTGCGCGGGATCGGGCTCGAACTGCGTGTGCTTCTGGTAGAACACGAGCCCGAGGTGCAGCGCGAGCAGCGCGCCGATCGTGACCGGCAGAAAGTAGACGTGGATCACGTAGAGGTGCGGGATCAGCAGCGGGCCCGGGTACCCGCCGCCGTTGAGCAGATCGGCCGCCCATCCGCCGATGAACGGGATCGAGAGCAGCACCGCATCGGCGATGCGCAGCCCCGTTCCGGAGAGCGTGTCGTCCGGCAGCGAGTAGCCGGTGAACCCCGTCACCGAGGCGGTGACGAGCAGCAGCACGCCGAGCACCCACGTGATCTCGCGCGGCTTGCGGAACGCCGCGGTGAAGAAGACGCGGCCGAGGTGCACGACGATCGCCGCGATGAACGCGACCGCGCTCCAGTGGTGGACCTGGCGCATCAGGTAGCCGACCGGCGTCGCGCGCGTGAACGCGATGACCGACGCGAACGCACCCGCGTGCGAGGGCTGGAACACGAACGTCAGCCACACGCCGGTCGCGACGAGCATGACGAAGCAATACAGCGCGAACTCGCCGAGATAGAACGACCAGTGGTCGGGATAGAGCTTCGCGAACACGTAGCGCACCCACGCGTCACTGCCGAGCCGTTCGTCGAAGAAGCGGTCGACGCGGCGCAGGATCATAGCGTGCGCCACCACGAGTCGGGGCCGACCGGTTCGGCGAAGTCGCCGCGCGCGACGAGATAGCCGTCGCGGTCGAGGTCGAGCGCGAGCTGCGGCAGCGCGCGCGTCGCCGGCCCCGAGACCGGTTGTGCCCCATGCAGCACGTCGAACACCGATTGGTGACACGGGCAGTACAGCTCGTACGTCAGGTGCCGGAAGATCGCGACCGGGCAGCCCGCGTGCGTGCAAATCTTCGAGAACGCGACGTTGCCCTGCTGCACCCAGTCGCGCCGCTCCGGTCCGAGCTGCATGACGCCGTCCTGCAGCCGCAGCAGCAGCACGGCCGACTCCGGCGCGTCGACGCGTCCTTCCGGAAAGACCGTGGTAACGCCGCCGACCGCGAGGTCGTCCGGGCGCAGCGGCGTTCCCTGCGGCGTCACGAGCCGCGCGCCGCCGCGCCACGCCGTGCCGTTGCGGCGCGGCATGCGGCCGAGCGAGATCAGCGGTTCCAGCCCGGCGAGCGCGAACGCCGCGAACGCAATCCACCACAGCCGCCCGAACGCGCCGCGCCGCGCGAGCACGTCATCGGGAAGCGGTGGCGGCGCCGACGGACCCTGTGGGTGGCGCGGCTCGGTCAGCGTGTTCGGCGCGCGCAGCTGCACCGCCGCCGCGCCGGCGGCGACCGCCGCAGCGAACGCGCTGAGCGCCGCGAGCAGGCCGACGAGCACGACGGGGTCGTGCAGCGCGGCCGCCACCGCGGCGCCGAGCGCCGCGAGGATCGCGACCAGCAGTGCGGCGGCGCTCACCGCACGAGGTAGATCGTCGCGTAGATCGCGAGCCACACGACGAAGACGAAGTGCCAGTAGTACGCGATCGCCTCGACGCCGGCGTGGTCGTCCCGCGTGAATGCCGGCGTGCGCAGGAAGAGCGCCAGCGCAGTCAAGAGGATTGCGCCCGCGATGACGTGCGCTAGGTGCGTTCCGGTCAGCACGAAGAACAGCGTGCCGAACGCGTCGCTGTCGACGGCGAAGTTCGCCTGCGACCAGCCGCGCAGCGCGACGTACGCGAACGCGAGCGCGCAGAACAGCGTAAGGGCGAGCATCCCGCGCGCGACGCCGCGCCGGCGCCGCGTCGCGGCGACCTGCGCGATCCCCATCGTGACGCTGCCGAGGCCGAGCAAGACGGTGCCAAGCGTTCCGCCGGCGAGGTCGAGGTGCGCGCCGGGCGGCGGCCACGCCTCGCTCATGCCGCGCAGATCATACCAGGCGGCGAGCAGGCCCGCGAACAGCATCGACTCCGACGCGAGGAACACCACGACCCCGAACACGAGCGGGTGCGCGCGGACGGCTACGGACCGCATGGCGAACACCTACCCGCCGGTTCGCACCGAAAAACCGGGTAAAGACGCGGACGTGCACGGCCAAGCATGGCCGGCGACTGCGAGCGCGCAGGCGTCGGTGCTCGCGGCGGACTGGCGGTTGTTCGCGCTCGTCGGACTCGCGGTGGCGCTGCTGGTGTGGGCGTTGATCCTGTTCGCGGCGTTGCGCTGGCGCCGCCGCGACGGCGACCCGCTGCCGCCGCAGTTCCGCCGTCACGACGCGCTCGAGATCACCTGGACGGTGCTGCCGCTCGTGCTCGTCTGCGGACTGTTCGTCTATACTTATCGCGCCGAAGCGACCGTCGAGTCGCTCGACGCGACGCCCGATCTCGCCGTCGCGGTCAACGGCTTTCGCTGGGGATGGTCGTTTGCGTACACGGGCGGCCCGGTGATCACCGGCGACGCGAACGCGCCGCCCCAGCTCGTGCTGCCGGTGGACAAGCTGACGCGCATCACGCTGACCTCGGCCGACGTCAATCACGCCTTCTGGGTCCCCGACTTCCTCTTCAAGCGCGACGCGATCCCAGGACAGGCGACGCAGTTCGACCTGCGGCCCACCAAGCTCGGCACGTACCTTGGCCACTGCGCCGAGTTCTGCGGGCTCGACCACGCGCGCATGAACTTCAGCGTGCGCGTCGTCGCACCGGACGAGTACGCGCGCTGGCTGCGCGCGCAGCGCATCGGAGCGCGCCCGTGAACCTGCTGGCCTGGCTCACGACGACCGACCACAAGCGGATCGGGATTCTCTACCTGACGACGAGCCTGTTCTATCTCCTCGTCGCCGGCGCGCTCGCGCTGGGGATTCGCACGCAGCTCGCGCGCCCGGAGAACACCGTCGTCGACGCGCACACGTACGCGCAGATGTTCACCCTGCACGGCACCGCGATGATCTTCCTCGTCATCGCGCCGTTCGCGCTGGGGCTCGCGAACTTTCTGATCCCGCTCCAGATCGGCGCGGCCGAGATGGCGTTCCCGCGGCTGAACGCGACCTCGTACTGGCTCTTTCTGTTCGGCGGGCTCGTCGTGTTCGGGGGCGCCGCGTCGGCCGAGGGCGCGGCCGCGACGGGCTGGACCGCCTATGCGCCGCTCTCGGAGATCGCCGTCAGCACCGGGATCGGCCAGGACCTGTGGATCGTCGGCGTGTTCCTCGTCTCCGTCGCGACGATCCTGACCGCGATCAACCTCATCACGACGACGTTCGTCTACCGTGCGCCGGGGATGACGATGTGGCGGCTTCCGATCTTCACCTGGGAGATGGTCGCGACGTCGCTGCTGATCTTCATGGCATTCCCCGCACTTGCGGCCGACCTGCTGCTGCTGTTCGTCGACCGCCGGTTCGGCGGCCACGCCTTCGACCCGAACGGCGGCGGAAGCGCGGTGCTCTGGCAGCACCTGTTCTGGTTCTTCGGCCACCCCGAAGTCTACGTGATGATCCTGCCGT
This sequence comes from Vulcanimicrobiota bacterium, assembly GCA_019233415.1. Classification (GTDB taxonomy): domain Bacteria; phylum Vulcanimicrobiota; class Vulcanimicrobiia; order Vulcanimicrobiales; family Vulcanimicrobiaceae; genus Vulcanimicrobium. The sequence continues at coordinate 263 of JAFAMK010000029.1, read as the reverse complement.
ACTTCGGCGTGATCAGCGAGATCATCCCGGTCTTCTCGCGCAAGCCGATCTTCGGCTACACCGGGCTCGTGCTCTCGGCATTCGCGATCGCGGGGCTGTCGATGGGCGTGTGGGCACACCACATGTTCACGACCGGCGCGGTCAACAACCCGTTCTTCAGCTTCGTGTCGTTCCTGATCGCGGTTCCGACCGGCGTCAAGTTCTTCAACTGGATCGGAACGATGTGGCGCGGCTCGATCACGTTTCCGACGCCGATGCTGTTC
>JAFAMK010000014.1 GCA_019233415.1 Vulcanimicrobiota bacterium | reverse complement strand
GGACCAGCAGGTCCGCGAAGGCCGCAACGAAGTGCTCGCGCTCTCGAAGGGCATGGGCAGCATCAGCGACACCGTCGCCGACGTCGTCTCGGAAATGCAGAGCCTCGACCACGCGTCGCGGCAGATCGGCGAGATTCTCGGGCTGATCGAAGAGATCGCCGACCAGACGAACTTGCTGGCCCTCAACGCCGCCATCGAGGCGGCCCGCGCCGGCGAGCACGGCCGCGGCTTCGCGGTCGTCGCCGACGAGATCCGCAAGCTGGCCGACGCGTCGGCCTCGCAGACCCGCGAGATCGCGCAGATCCTCGGCGCGATCCGCCAGGAGACGACGAACGTCTCGGCCGCGATGAACGCATCCTCGGGCGCGACGGTCGACGGGCTCGGGCTCGCCGCCCGCGCCAGCGCGGCCCTCGAAGAGGTCCGGTCCTCGATCGTGCGGACCCGTTCGGTCGCCGACGACGTCGCGGCGCGGGCGGGCCGGATGCGGGCCACCAGCGACCAGCTCACCTCCTCGGTCGCCGGCGTCTCGTCGGTCGTCGAGGAGAACGCGCGCGGCGCCGACGGGATGCGCGCCAGCGTGGTCCGGATCGTCGCCTCGCTCGACCCGATCGCGTCCTCGGCCGAGGAGCAGTCGGCGACGGCGGAGGAGGTCGCGGCCTCGACGTTCGAGCTGGCCGCGCAGGTGCAGCAGATCGACGCGACGGTCGGGTCGATGCGCGATCAGGCCGACCGCCTCGCCTCGGCGATCGGGGTCTTCCGGTTCGACGGCGCGTCCGCGGCCGCCGGACCGGAAATCCCGGCGCTCAATGGCTCCTCGGCCCTCAGGACTCCCGTCCCAATCGCCGAACCCGTATAGGGAATATGCCGGCCGACGATTTCTTCGACCGATCCGAGTTCGTTCAGTACTTCCGGGACGAGACGGACGAGCTGCTCCAGTCGATCGACGCCGATCTGCTGCGGCTCGAACAGTTCGTCGACACCGGCTCGATCGACGTCGAGATCGTCAACTCGCTCTTCCGCGCGCTGCACACGATCAAGGGCAGCGCCGGCATGCTCGAGTTCGCCGGGGTCCAGCAGGTCGCGCACAAGCTGGAGTCGGTCTATGACCTGCTGCGCAAGGACCGGATGCCGCTGACGGAGAGCGGCGTCAACCTGCTGTTCGAAGGCCGCGACGTCCTGACCGCGCTGGTCCGCGCCGCCGTCGGCGAGGGCGAAGCGCCGACCGGCGTCGACGAGTACGTCGGCCGGCTCGACGACTTCGCGGCGGTCTACGACTCGACCGCGCAGGCGATCGAGGGGCCGCGCAGCGAGCACGACGCGGAAGAAGACCTGACCCCGCTCGACGAGGCCCAGCTGGCCGCGTTCGAGGCCGACGTCGCGCGGATGCTCGCCGAAGCGCAGTCGCGCCAGAGCGACGCGCCCGAGGCCGCCGCGGAGCCCACGCCCGAGGCCGGCAGCGGCGTCGACGTCGACGCGGCGCAGGCCGCGGTCGACGCGCTGTTCTCGTTCGGCGACGACGCGGCCGCGCCGGCCCCGTTCGCGGCGGCGTTCCAGCCCGCGCCGGCACCCACGAAGCCGGTCAAGGCCGCGCCGACGTTCGGGCGCGCGCCCGGTGCCGCGAAGCCGACCAAGGTCAGCCTGACCGCGCAGCCTGCGTCCCCCCCGAAAGCTGCGGCTGCGAAGCCCGCAGCAGCGCCGGCGCCGGCAGCTTCGCCGGCAGCGCCCGCCGCCGAGCCGAAGCGCGCCGTCACCAAGAACCAGACGATCCGCGTCGACATCGAGCGGCTCGACATGCTGCTGAACCTCGTCGGCGAGCTGGTCATCAACCGCACGCGCATCTCGGACATCGCTGCGACGCTCGGCCGCGAGCTGGGGACGAACGGCCGCGCCGAAGGCGGCCTCACGACGCTCGCCAAGGACCTCTCGGAGTCGTCCGCGCTCCTCGCGCGCACGACCAACGAGATCCAAGAGAGCATCATGAAGGTCCGCATGGTGCCGATTGGGCAGGTCTTCGACCGCTTCCCGCGGATGGTGCGCGACCTCGCGAAGGCGCGCGGCAAAGAGATTCATCTGGAGATCGCGGGCGCCGAGACCGACCTCGACAAGACGATCGTCGACGAGGTCGGCGAGCCGCTGATGCACCTGGTCCGCAACTGCGTCGACCACGGCATCGAACCGCCCGAGGTGCGCGAGGGGCGCGGCAAGGCGCGCCACGGCACGATCAAGCTGAACGCCTACCACGAAGGCAATCAGGTCATCATCGAAATCTCCGACGACGGCGGCGGGATCGACCTTTCGCGCGTGCGCGAGAAGGCGATTCGCCTCGGGATCATCGGCGAGGCCGACCGGCTCAACGACCGCGAGATCATCGAGCTGATCTTCACCCCCGGCTTCTCGACCGCCGACCAGGTCACCGACGTGTCGGGCCGCGGCGTCGGGATGGACGTGGTGAAGAAGAACATCCTACGGCTCAAGGGCGTCTTCGACGTCGACTCCGTGCAGGGCGAAGGCACGAAGTTCACGATGAAGCTGCCGCTGACGCTCGCCATCATTCAGGCGCTGCTGGTGCGCGTCGCGCAGGAGCTGTACTCGATCCCGCTCGACGCGGTCATCGAGTCGCAGCGGATCGACGCGGCCGAAGTACGCACGGTGCACGGCGGCGAGGTCATCACGCTGCGCGGCCAAGTCGTCCCGCTGATTCGCGTCGGCGAGTTCTTCCGGCTCGACGCGCCGCGCGATCCCGACAAGGTCATGATCGTGATCGTCGGCCTGCAGGGGCGGCAAGTGGGGCTCGTCGTCGACTCGTTCCAAGGCGAGCAGGAAATCGTCATCAAGCCGCTCTCCGACGTCATCGGCCGCATCGCCGGAATCTCCGGCGCGACGATCCTCGGCAACGGTTCGATCTCGCTCATCATCGACGTCCACTCACTGGTCGCATCCGCCTACGGCGGCGGCAAAGCAGCACGCGCAGAGTTCTCAGGAGTTTAGGAAGACTTCCATGTCAGAGACCATTCAAGTCGTCAGCTTCAAGCTGGGCTCCGAAGAGTACGGCGTCGACATCGCGCAAGTTCAGGAAATCAACCGCATGGTCGCGGTGACGCACGTGCCGCGCGCGCCGCAGTTCATGGAAGGCGTGATCAACCTGCGCGGGCAGCTGATCCCGATCATCGACCTGCGCACGCGCTTCGCGATGCCGCGCACCGAGCACACGAAGAACACCCGGATCGTCGTGACGGAGATCGGCACCAAGCGGGTCGGGATGGTCGTGGACTCGGTCTCCGAGGTCCTGCGGCTCCCGGTCGAGCAGATCGAGGCGGCGCCGGAGATGATCACCGGGGTCGACACCGAGTACATCCGGGGCGTGGGCAAGATCGAGGACCGGCTGATCATCCTGCTCGACCTCGCTCGCATCATCTCCGGTGCGGAGAAGCGCGAGCTCGAAGCCGCCGACGTGGAACCGGCCGCCGTCTGACCGGCGCGGGCTGGAGAACCCGGCCCGTTCGGCGAACGACGACCGCGTGACCGATCAGACGACCGCCCCGAACGCCGCGAACGCCGGGGAACAGGCCCGCGTGGGCGTCCCGCTCGGGCGCACCTTGGTGTGGCTCGGGATCGCCGGCGCGTCGGCCGCGCTGACGTTCTTCGTGCTGCGCGCCGCGCTGCGGCCGCAGCCCGCGAGCGACGAAACGACGGAGCGCATCCAGGCGCTCATCGACGAGGCCAACCGGCTCATCAAGACGCTCGACGAGAAGAAAAGCACGTAGTGGAAACGCGGGCGGCGCGTGCCGCCGAACGGGTGCCGCGCCCGACCAGCGGCCTCGTGCCGGGCGTGATCGCGTCGGTCCGCTTCACCGATCTGCTCGCCAACGGACAGGCCGTCGGACGGATGAACGGGCTCGTCGTCTTCGTCACCGGCCCGCTCCCCGGCGAGCGTGCGAAGGTGCGCGTCGTGCAGGTGAAGCCGAAGTACGCGGTCGGCGAGGTGCTGACGTACGAGACGCAGTCCGAGATGCGCGCGAAGCCGTTCTGCGGCGTCTTCGGTGTGTGCGGCGGCTGTCAGGTGCAGCACCTGGCCTATCCCGCGCAGCTGGCGTGGAAGGAGCAGATCGTCCGCAGCGCGCTGCGGCGGATCGGCGGCTTCGCCGACGCCGACGTGCGCCGGCCGGTCGGGATGACGCACCCGCGCAACTACCGCAACAAGATGGCGCTGGTCGTCGACTCGTCGTTCGGCGAGACGTCGTTCGGGTTCTACCAGGCGCGCTCGCACGCGCTGGTGCGGATCGAGACGTGCCCGGTCGTCCTGCCGCAGCTCGACGCCGCGATCGCCGGGCTCTACGACGCCTCGCGCGCGGCGGATTCGGCCGACGCGTTCGCCGGCGCGAAGCACGCGATCGTGCGCGCCGGCGCGGCGTCGGCGCAGGCGGTGCTGTCGATCACGACCGAACGGCAGTCGGCCGAGGTTCGCGACCGCGCCCCGGCGATCGCGCGCCGCGTGCGCGGCGTCGTCGGCGTCTCGAACTCGTTCGAGCCGCGCACCGCGAACGCGGTGCTGGGCCGCAAGATGGCGTACGTCTGGGGCCGGCGCGAGATGGAAGAGACGATCGAGGGCGTGCGCTACCGCGTCTCGCCGGCGTCGTTCTTCCAAGTCAACAGCGAGATGGTCGGGCGCATCTTCCGCTTCCTGACACCTCCGCTCGCGAAACCGCGCAACATCGTCGACTTGTACTGCGGCGCGGGAACGTTCGCGATCTACTTCGCTTCGCGCGGGGCGAACGTCGTCGGCGTCGAGGAGAATCCCGCCGCCGTGCGCGAGGCGCGCGAGAACGCCGCGCTCAACGAGGTCGAGTCGCGCGTGCGCTTCGTCGAAGGCCGCGTCGAGGGTGCCGTCGCGAACAAGGACGGGCAGGAGGCGCTGGCCGCGGCCGACATCGTCTTCCTGGACCCGCCGCGCAAGGGCAGCGACGAAGCGACGCTCGACGCGATCGCGACCGCGCAGGTCCCCAACATCTGGTACCTCTCGTGCAACCCCGCGACGCTCGCGCGCGACCTCGCCTTTCTCGCGAAGCGCGGCTACTCGCTGGGCATCGTGCAGCCGTTTGACATGTTTCCACAGACGGGCCACGTCGAGACGCTCGCCGCGCTGCACTACATCGGCAAAGAACCCGAAGTCATGCTCCCCGAACGCGAAGCGACGCCGTGGGACGACCGCATCCCCGAATGGCCGTCCGACGACCCCTACGCGCGCAGCGAATACCCCGACTTCGTGGACGTCTCCGGCTAGAAGACGTCCCAGCCGTCGCTGGTGAGGTGCAGCGTGACGCTGCGTTCCGCGAGCTGCTGGCGCGCCCAGCCGCCGAGCCACGGCATCGCGTTGCGCGCCCGCCGCGACGTCGCCCAGGGCGCTTCGCGCGCGATCGCAGGGCGGTAGCGCACCGTCGTCACGTGCTCGCCGTCGTCGCGCACGGTCGGCGGCGCGAACCCGGCGATCTGCCCGACCTTCGTCTCCGCGACGCAGAAGCGCGCGACGCCGCCCAGCTGCGCTTCCGACAGCGCCTCATTCTCGATGTAGTGTCGGCCTTCGTCGCTGAGGACGTACTCGTCGATCGGCGTCGGACCGGAGACTGCGGTCCCGTACGACGTCGTGCGGCCCTTGTAGAGCAGCCCTGCTTCGGCGAGTCCGTCGAGCCAGCGCAGCTCGTCGCGGCGCGCGGCGTCGAACGCGGGGTCCGCGCTGTTGTCGGCGCGCGTGTCGTAGGGCAGCGTGAATCCGACCGTGCACACTCGCTCGGGGTGGTCGGCCAAATAGCGATCGATCGCAGCCGCGAAGTTCACCGGCGTCGGGGCTTTGTCGTCCAACCCACCCGCACAGGCCGCCACCCCGACTCCAAGCAGCACCGCGGCAACGGCGGCTCGGAGGGGTCTCATGTGACCGCTCAGACGCTTCAGAAAATGGCTCGGTTACGTGGCTGAGCATAGCGTGACGGGGCTCACCGGACGAGGAATTACGGGGACCGGCCGCCTACTGGCCGGAGATGTCGGCGGAAGGGCTCGACGCGCTGCGCGCGCGCGTTGCGGCGGCTGCGGCGTTCGCGCGGCGGCTGCGGCGTTTGCCGGCGGCGGCGTTTGCCGCGGAGGCGGCGCAGATCGCGCGCGAGGCGGGCTACGACGTTGCGGAAGAAGACCTTCGCGCTGCGGCGGCGGACGGTGCGCGCGCGTGGACGATGCGGTGGCTGACGTAGACGTCGCGAACCTGGCTGCGTGGACGCCGGTGCGCGTGCGCGACCTCGCGCGCGCGCCGGCCGTCGAATGGGCGCT
>JAFAMK010000321.1 GCA_019233415.1 Vulcanimicrobiota bacterium | reverse complement strand
TTCCTTCGACGACTGCTGCGTGAAGCACGACGGCAGCGCGCTCAGCACCCACGGTCCTTGCCCGACGAAGTTCGGCGGCGGCGTTGCAATGAAGCCGCGGTTCGCATCGCCTTGCGCCGCGGGATGCCCGCGTTTCGCATCGTTGCGGAGCTGCCAGTCACCGGTCGCCACACGGTGCCCGAACACAATGCTCCCGACCGCGACGACGATCGCCGTCGCGAGCAGGTAGTACCTCCACATTCCGCGCCCGTTTATGCGGCGGGCTCCTCCTCGGCGGCGAACGGCGCGTTGAGGCGCACGCGCGCACGGCCGATGCGCGCGTCGGCCATCCCGTAGTAGACGTCGAAGACCCGGTCGGCGCGCACGTCGATCGCGGTCGGGAAGACGACGTTGCTGACGATCCCGTGCGTCTCGTCGACGCCTTCGGGAACCATCACGGGCTGCTGGGAGCGGTAGCGCACGAGGTGCGGCCGCTCCGCATCGTGCACGACGAAGCCCGCGCTGTACTGCGCGACGTACTTGCCGTCGGACACCTCACGCGCGTTGACGCCGTGGAAGAGCGAGAACCAGCCTTCGGCGATGCGTACCGGCGGCGTGCCGGCCCCGGTCTTCACGCGGCACCACGGCATGTCGGGGTGCAGCACGACGGCGCTTTCGCGCACGTCGAGCAGATTGTGCACGTCCGCCAGGACCGCGTCGAGCGGGATGTAGGCGATGCGCGTGCTCTCGCGCTCCTCGACCGGAAGGTCGAGCAGGGTCGGGATCGCGCCGCGGCCGTCCATCGTCGAGAGCCGCAGCATCGGGCGGTGGTAGAGCGCGAACGAACGCACCCCCGCCGGCGAGAGGACGGGCTCCGGGAAGAACACGCCGTCCTTGTCGTCACCCTGGTCCAGGCCGGCGGCAAAGCGCACGAGCCCGAGCCGTTCCCAGTGGTAGCCGTCCTGCGAGAGCGCGACCGCGATCCGCGGCCCGTCCGGCCCGAACGCGGTGTACGCCATGACATAACGGTCCAGGACCGGGACGAACGTCACCCGCGGGTCCTCGCAGCCGTTCCCGCCCGGCGCGGTCCGCAGCTCGTACGGAGCCTGCGGCTCGAGCACGAAGCCGAGCCGCTCGAAGCGCAGCTCGTCGCCTGGGCCGCGGACGCCGCGGCAGATCCCGACCCGCGAGACGTTACCCTCGGCGACCGCGCGGGGGTAGATCAGCAGCGTCCCGTCGCGCGCGACCGCGCTGGCCGGGTTGAGCACGCCTTCCACTTCCTGCGGGGAGCCGTCGGGGCGGAGCACGATCCCCAACCGGTCGACCGTTCCTCCGAAGTTGCTCAGCGCGTCGAGCGTGGTCATCTGCAAGCCAAACCTACCACGAGCTCGTGCGGGGTAATCCCCGCGCGGGCGGCGAGCTCGTCCACGTCGTCCGCTCCACCGATCAGCACGCGCACGTCGCCTCCCACGCCGGCGACGCGCGTCGTGTACTGCATACCTACCGAGAGAATATCGGCACCGCCGGCCAATCTCTTCGGGAACCCGTCACCGTACCCGCAACGCAGCACGGCTACCGCCTGATCCGCCAACACCGGTGTCTCGCCGTAGCCGGCCCAGCCGGCTTCGCCGGGGGCGAAGCTGCGCACCACTGGCGCGCTGACCCGCAGCGCACAGCCGATCCCGACCGTGGAACCGAGCCGCGCGCCGAACAGGCCGACGCCGATCCGGAGCCGGTCGAACGCCAGCCCGCGGCGCGCCGAGCCGGTGCTGGCGACGTCGGTCGAGACGACCGGAACACCGGCCGCCGCGAACGCGCGCTGCGCCGCGACGAGCCCGTCGAGGATCGCCGCCGCGCGTACCGTCGAGCTGAGGTGCGTCCAAAGCTCCACCGACAGGCCCGTTCCGGCCAGGGCGGCCGCGAACGCGCCGGCGTCCTCGGGCCGGATCGTGCTCCAGCCGGCCGCGTCGAGGACGCCGACCCGCACGACCAGCCCGCCGTCCCGCCGGGCGGCCGCCGCGGCGGCTTCGGCGAGCGCTGCCGACGACGCGACGTTCGGGATGCCGCCCAGCGCAAGCACACGTTCGAGGCGGCCCGGCGCGGCGTCGGCGAGCAGCCGGACCGGCTTCTCGGTCGCCGGGCGCAGCGCTGCCAGTTC
>JAFAMK010000312.1 GCA_019233415.1 Vulcanimicrobiota bacterium | reverse complement strand
CCGCCGATCGCCAGTTCGAGCGACTGCCGAAAGTCCGGACGGCCGAGCCCGCGCGACGCGAGCGCGTCATCGAAGTGGGGACTCTGGGCGTACGTGAACTGTCCCGCGCCCGAACCCTCGCCGGCGCTCCCGAAGCACGAGAAGGTGCCAGGCTCGCGTTGGATCGTGAAGGTGACGGGTCCGATCGGTCCGCGCAGCTTGTCGGCGGGGATCCCAGCGTCGGCGAGCGCGACCGACGACGACCACGACGAGTTCCCGTAGTGGCCGTTGCCGACGTCGGAATATTCCAAGCGCAGCTGTACCTGGTTCTGGTCGCCGTCGCGCGTCGGCATGACCGCCCAGCGGCCGGAGAACGCGGCGTCGGCGTTCGAGATCGACGCGCCGGCGAGCGCGAGCGCTGCGAGCGCCGCGACGAGAAGACGTTTCACGGTTCGACTCCGTTCTGTTTGAGGCGGATCAAGTCGTCGATGCTGTGGTAGCCGTGCCGGGCCATCTGCCTGGCATAGGTTCCGTCGACGCCCGACGTGCGTAGCGCGACCAGCTGCTGCGGCGTGAGATCGCGAAAGCCGGCGTACATCAGGTCGCGGACGTACGTGGACGACACCCCGTGTGAGGCGAGCGCGACCGCGTCGTCGATGCTCAATTTCCGATAGCCGGTATCTGCGAGCGCGTTGAGCCAGCGCATGCTCACGCCTTGCGTCCGCAATTCGATGAGCTGGTCGACCGTCGGTTGCGTCGTGAGCCGCAGGTTCATCGTCGTGACATAGTCCGGGGTGATGCCCTGCACCGCAAGTGCAAGCAGCTGTTGGAGGGTAGGCCGCGTTGGTCCGATCGCGCCCATCTTGCGGACGTAGTCGCCGGTGACGCCCTGGTTGTGCAACGTGATCAGTTCGTCGACGCTCGGGTGCGGGTACTTCGCCTCGTCGATCGCGTCGAGGAGGTCGCCGGTGCGCGCTGCCGTTGCGCGCGTGATGACGCGCGGCGCGTACGGCGTGTCGCGGACCACGGCGATCCGCGCGTTGATTGCGGCTTGCGTGTTCACAGCAACCATGACCGCTTCGCGCCGCAGCATGGGAAGCTCAGCCACGGGGGCGTTGGCTTGCGCGTCGGGAGCAATATTGGTGTCGAGCTCGACGTGCACCGCGGGATTCGGGTGAGGGTTCGGATCGGGATTCGGCTTCACGCCGGGATGCGGTTGTGGGTTGGGCTTGGGATGGGGATGTGGATGCCGGTCGACGGTGTCTGTACTCTGCCCGACCAGCACCGCGTTGCGCGCGGTGACTTGCGCTTTCGCGGAACGCAGGGTCACCTTCTCCGCTACGATCAGGACGCGGCCAGCGGTGGGTGCCGTGCGCTTCGCGACCTTCGCGGCCTTCTTCGCATCTTTCCGCTCGGTCTTCTTCGCGATCTTGTCGGTTCTTTTCACCTTCGCGAGCGCGACGATGATCGCGTGAACCGGCGCCGCGGCGGCGGGGGTGACGAGCGGGACTTGGAGGCGCGTGATGCCGAGCGTTGCGACGAGGACGCCGGCGCCGAGGGCGAGGGCGGCGAGGCGCAGCCGCGGTGAGGCGTCGCGGGAGCGGTCGACGATGCGGCGGACGCGCGCGACGACGTGGGCGCGGCGCAGCACGAAGCCGGGGACGAACGCGACGCGTGGGAGCCGCGCTTGGCGCTGGGCCATGCGGGCGAGGCACTCGGCGTAACGGAGCGGTTCGCCGGCGGCAGCGAGGACGCGATCGTCGCAGGCGACCTCGCGCTCGAAGTCGATGCGGCGCCGCGCGACGTGCAGCGCGGGTTGGAAGAACTGCAGCGCGCAGACGGCCTGCTCGAGCGCGTTGCCCCAATCGTCGTAGCGCTGCAGGTGCGCGGACTCGTGCAGCACGATGCGCGCGAGGTCGTCGGAGTCGAGCGACGCCGCGAGACCGGCCGGAATGAGGATCATCGGCCGCCGGAAGCCGATCGCGCACGGCACGGTGACGTTCGGCGACGTCGCGACGGTCGCGCGGCGGCGGTGTCCGGCCGCGCGCAGCCGCGCTTCGATCGACGGATCGTCGAGCGGCAGGGCGTCCCGCTTCATCCGACCGATCGCCGCGTACGCGAACGCGAGCCGCAGCAGCAGCGACGCCGCGACGAGCATCCATGCGTCCACGACGAGGAATCCCCACGTGCGCGCGAACGCGGTCGCCGTGCTTCCGAGCCAGGTCGCGCCGTCGCGCACGCGCTTCGCAGCTGCTGCGGTCGCGGCGGCTGCCGTCACTGCGGACGACGCGACGGCAGGCGTCGTCGTCGCGGCCGGTTGAGACGCGAATGTCGACCGGCGTCCGTCGACGACGACGACACGCACCGGCCCCGTGCCGAGGTCCGCGAGCGCGGGAAGGACGGTCGGCGGCAGCGCGGGCGCGGCGGTGCGGTGCGCCAGCGCGACGTCGATGAACGGCAGCACCGCGACGACCAGGAACGTCACGCTCCACATCACGCACGCGGTCGTCGCGTTGCGGCGCAGGCCTAGGCGCAGCGCCAGCGCGACGAGCGCGATCAGCGCGGTTCCTTGCCAGAGCGCGTTGAGGATCGCGAGCAGCAGCGCGTCCATCACGGTTCGTCCTTCGCGCGCGCGATCGTGCGGCGAATTTCGTCGAGGTCGTCTTGGCTGAGATGGTCCCCTTCGACGAGGTTGAGCGCGAGCGCGCGCGGCGAGCCTCCGAAGAAGCGCTGCACGACCTGCGAGAGGGCGGTGCGCGCCGCCGAATCGCGGTCGACGATCGCTTTGTAGACGAAGGCGCGGCCCTCGGCGCGGTGCTGTACGTAGCCCTTGCGCTCGAGGATCTTCATCATCGTCTGGACCGTGTTGTATGCCGGCCGTTCCTCGGCGGGGATCGCCTCGACGATCTGCGCCACGGTCGCAGGCCCGGCAGCCCACACGATCTCCATGAGGCGCAACTCGACCTCGGTCAACGGGACGGAACGGCGGCGGGCCATCGGACCTCCAGGCAGACCTAATGAATTCGGTCTAAGCCACCGTAGCACGCCGGCGGCAGGCGGTCAAGAGCGGCCTGGGCCGGCTCAGCGATACCGAGCGAGGTCGAAGGCGAACCGGTACCGGCGGCCCTCGGCATCCGTGAACGTGAGGACGCCCGCCGTCCGGCACGCGCCGGGCGGTGTGGCGAAGCGGTACGTCACCGAGCCCGCATACCGCTCCTCGCGAAACGTGCCAACCGTGTAGGAGTCCTCGTCCGGGCCGAACGGCGTGCGTTCCGTCGAGACGCCGCGCGGGCCGCCGGCGAACGCGACCGTGGCGGGCGAGAAGCGGCGCAGAAATGTCTTATCGCGGTCGCCGTCGCCGCGGCTGTGCCCGTAGATGACGAATCCGAACCGGCCTTGCGCGTCGCGCCGCCAGCGTTCCACGAGCGCGTCCGTCAGCGGCAGGTCTTGCAGCGCCTGCAAATATGCTTCGTACCGCAGCCGTTCGTACGGCGTTTCGGCGATCACCGCGTCGAGGTCGGCGCGCCCGTGGACGGCCCGCAGCGGGTCGCGCGCATCCCACAGCACCCACGGCCGCACCGTGTACGGCGCGTGCGCGCCCGCCATCGCCGCGCCCTCGCCCGCCGCGCGGCTGGCGTCGGCGGGCGAGAACGTGCAGGCCAGCAGAAGCAGCAGCGCGGTCAGAGCGAATAGACCACGATGGTCGGCGAACCGTGGTTGCCCCACGTCAGCCGCGAGATGTTGCCGGAGGTTGCGGCGACGTACTGCTTGCCGCCGACCGCGTACGTGACCACGCTTCCCGCGATCGAGCCCTGCGTGGGGAACGTCGCGAGCACCTTGCCGCTCGCGCTGTCGAACGCGAGTACGTTGCCGGCCATGTCGCCGGAGAACGTCACGCCCGATGCGGTCGGCGTCACGCCGGCGAGCATCGGCGCCTTTGCGGTGTACTTCCACGCGATCTTCCCGGTCGCGCGATCCGTCGCGGTCAGCGTGCCGCGTGCCGTCACGTACGGGTCGGCCGTGTACGAGCCGCCGAAGTAGAACTGGCCGGGGACGTAGCGCGCGGCGGCGAGCTTCACCGTCGCGCACCAGTCGTCCATCGGCGTGATCAGCAGCCCGTCTTTCTGGTCGTACGCGGGGCCGTTCCACTCCGAGCCGCCGAGCACGCCGGGACAGATGTGGCGCCCGGCCAGCGTCGGCGCGTCGTTCACGCCGGAGCGGCGCACTTCGGGCGTGCGGTAGACGATCGCGTGCGAGCTGCGGTCGATCCCGTACAGCACGCCGTCTTTTCCGGCGGCGCCGAGCATCGCTTTCCCGTCGGCGGTCGTGAACAGAACCGGCGGCGCCGACATGTCCCAGTCGTGCACGTCGTGCGGGTCGGTCTGCACGTACCACTTGAGCGCGCCGGTGCTCGCGTCGAGCACGACCACCGAGTCGGTGTAGAGGTTCGCGCCGGGACGCGCGGAGCTGAGGAAGTCCGGCGCGGGATTCGCAACCGGGACGAACAGCTCGCCGCTCGCGGGATCGAGCGTGTACGAGGTCCACATGCCACCGCCGCCGCGCGACGCCGCGGTCGCGTCCGGCCAGCTCTTCGCGTTCGCGTCCTTCCCGCTCGCGATCGTCGTGAAGGTCCACTTCAGCGCGCCGTTCGACACGTCGAACGCCATCATGCGGCCCTTGACGCCCCAGTCGGAGCCGGCGGTGCCGATGTAGACGGTCCCGTTCCACACGATCGGCGCCGAGCTGAGGAACTCGCCTCGGTCGCCGCTCGCCGGCGCGACGTCCCACAGCGTCTTGCCGCTGGTGACGTCGAGCGCGACGAGATGACCGTCGGTTTCGCCACGGACGAGCCGGTCGCCGGCGTACGCGAGCCCGCGGTCAACGGGAAACGGCTCGTGCCCTTTCGGCGTGTACGTCGACCGCCACGTGATCGCACACGTTTTCGCATCGATCGCGTACGTGTCGTGTGCGGTCGGAACGTACAGCGTGCCGGAGATCACGATCGGCGTCGCTTGAAATGCGCCGTTCTCGTCGAGCTTCGCCGTGCAGACCGCTTTGAGCTGCGCGACGTTGGCCGGCGTGATCTCGGTGAGGCTCGAGTAGTGGCTGCTCTGGAGCGTGCCGCCGTAGGATGGCCAGTCGTCGCCGGCGCTCAGCGCGGCAGATTCTTGCGGGGTGGGCGAGGCGGCGGTTCCCGTCGAGCCGGATTGATTCGTACAACCGCAGAGGGATACCGCGGCGAGCGCAATGGCCGCCGTGGCGAAGCGAAGATGGTGCACGATGGTCCTCCTCCCGTACCTGTGCCAAACCGTGGTGCTTGACGCATCGCTGCGCGGCATGGTAGATTCGCCGCACGATGTTGCTCGCCCGCTGTCTCACGATGGTGTGTACCCACGGATCTCCGGTCCGGCGGTCGGTCACGTCGTGAGCTAGCGACACGGGTCGCATAGGTCGATGTGGAGCCCCCGCCTGACGGCGGGGGCTCCTTTCTTTCTCTCTCCGGAAAGTTCGATGAGCAAGTTGGACGTCGAAAAGGTCAAGGCCGAGAGCCGGGGCCTTCGCGGTAGCATTGCCTCCGAGATCGCCGAACCGACTGCGCGGTTCAGCGACGAATCGGCCACGCTGCTGAAGTTTCACGGAAGCTATCAGCAAGAGAACCGCGACGCGCGCAAGAGCGCGCGCGACGAAGGCGGCGACAAGCAGTATTCGTTCATGGTCCGCGTCAAGGCGACCGGCGGCCGCGTTCCCGCGCAGTTGTGGCGCGCGGTCGACGACCTCGCCGACCGTCACGGGAACGGGACGATCCGCATCACGACGCGTCAGGGACTACAGCTCCACGGCGTGCGCAAGCCCGACTTGCGACCAGTGATCGCGGAGATCGTCGCCAACCTCGGCTCGACGCTTGCGACCTGCGGCGACGTCGTGCGCAACGTCGTCGCACCGCCGTGGCCGTACGCACACGTCGCGTACGAAGTCGCTCGCGATGCGGCCGAAGCCATCGCACGCGAGTTCGCGCCGCGCAGCGGCGCGTATCTGGAGATTTGGCAGGA
>JAFAMK010000092.1 GCA_019233415.1 Vulcanimicrobiota bacterium | reverse complement strand
CGAGCTGCGCGATCGTGTCGTGCAGCACCGCCAGCGTCTCTGCCGCCGTCTCCGTGCGCATCAGGCGCTCGCGCAGCGCGCTCGCGCCGGCGAAGCCCTTGAGGTAGTAGCCGAGGTGCTTGCGCATCTGCGGAACCGCGCGCGGCTCGCCCCACTCCTCGACCATCGTCAGGTAGTGGTGCACCGCGAAGCGCAACCGGTCCGGCGCCTCCGGCATTGCGTCGGGCTCGCGCCCTTCCATCAGCGCGCGCAGTCGCGAGACGAGCCACGGGTTGCCGAGCGTCGCGCGCCCGAGCATCAGCGCGTCGACGCCGCTCTCGCGCATGCGGCGCATCGCGTCGTGCGGATCGGAAAGGTCGCCGTTTCCGATCACCGGGATGTCGACGGCGCGCTTCAGCTCGGCGATCTTCGACCAGTCGGCGCTGCCCTTGTAGAACTGGCGCGCGGTGCGCGCGTGCAGCGTGAGCGCCTGCACGCCGACCGCCTGCGCGCGTTTCGCGACGTCGACGAAGACGAGGTCGGTCTCCGTCCAGCCGAGGCGCATCTTCACCGTCACCGGGCAGTCGACCGCCTTCACGACCGCGCGCATGATCGCCTCGCAGCGGTCGACGTCGCGCAGGCACGCGCTCCCGCCCTCGGTTTTCGTGACCTTCGGTGCGGGACAGCCGAAGTTGATGTCGACGATGTCGGCACCGCACTCGCGCACGACCTTCGCAGCAAGCGCCATGATGGCGGGATCGTTCCCCCACAGCTGCGTCGAGACGGGCTTCTCGACGCCGTGCTGGTCGATCATCTCCATCGTTCGCTTCCCGCCGTACTGCAGCGCGTTCGACGAGACGAACTCGGTGACGGTCAACCCGAACCCGAAGGGCTTGTAGAGCGCCCGCAGGGTACGGTTCGTCACCCCCGACATCGGCGCGAGCACGATGGGGGGCCAGACCTCGACGGGGCCGATCGTCAGCGGCGGGACGGAACGGGTCACGACCACGCATCTTACCACGCCGGGCCCTGCCGTACCAGCACTTCCCTCCCGCTGCCGGCAGGTGGCCGGCGCCCGCCGCGGCGGACCACCCGTCATGCTGCCGGCCTTCGCCCTCTCGCTGCTGCTCGCGGCCGCCTCCCCGACGCCGCGGCCGGGCGAACCCATCTACACCGAGGTCCACGAGCACACGCTCGTGGGCGAGCTCTCGGTCCTGCCCGACCCGGCGCGCCACCCGGCCGTCATCGTCCTCGACGAGGCCGGGATCCCACAGACGGGGACGCTCACCAACGAGGGCTACGCGACGCTCTCGCTTGCGTACTACGGCGTTCCGCCGCTGCCGCGGACGCTCGACCGCGTCCCGGTCGAGACGGTCAGCCGCGCGGTCGACTACCTGCGCGCCCTGCCGGAAGTCGATCCGAACCGGATCGGCGTCGTCGGGATGTCGAGCGGTGCCGACCTGGCGCTGCTGGCCGCGATCCACGACCCGCGGATCAAGTCGGTCGTGCTGCTCTCACCGAGCGCGTACGTCTGGTTCTCGCCGACGTTCGACGGCGAGACGGCGCGCTCGCAGTGGACCGCCGATAATGTCGGCCTGCCGTTCCTCGCGCCCGACCAGCGCGTCCTCGCGAACCTCGCGCAGGCCTACCAGAGCCACGGAACGTTCGCGTTCCGCGACCTCTACGACGCCTCGCTCGCCGTGGCGCCGCCCGGCGAGGTTGCCCAGGCGACGATCCCGGCGGAGAAGTTCGCCGGCCCGATCCTGTGCGTCGCGGGCGACGACGACCGTCAGTGGGACAGCGTCGGCGCGTGCAAGACGCTTGCCGCGCGGCGCACCGCCGCGCACCGCGACGGCGCCGATCAAACCGCGATCGAGCAGGGCGCCGGGCACGTCTTCGTCCTCAGCAGCCACCCGCTACCCGACGTGGTTCCGGCCGGTGGCGAACTCAAGCTCCGCCTCGGCGGAACGCCGGAAGCGAACGCGCGCGGCGCGGCCGACGCCTGGGGCCGCATGCTGACGTTCCTCGGAAAGACGCTGTAGCTCAGACGCGCAGCGCCGCGAGATGGTCGACGCGCAAACCGTGCAGCACCAGGTGCGGCTCGACCATCTCGATCACCTCGGTCTCGGCCGCGACGACCGGCGCCATCCCGCCCGTTGCGATCACGCGCGCGTTTGCACCGAGCACCTCGCGCATCCGGCGCACCAGCTCTTCGGTCTGGCCGACCGCGCCGTAGACGAGCCCCGACTGAATCGCGGTGACGGTGTCGCGCCCAATCACCGCATCCGGCGCCACGAGCGCGACCTGCGGCAGCTTCGCGGTGCGACCGACGAGCGCGTCGAGCGAGACCTGCAGGCCGGTCGCGATCGCGACGCCCGCATACGCGCCGTCGGCGTCGACCGCACCGAACGTCGTCGCGGTGCCGTAGTTGATGACGATCGCCGGCGCGCCGATGAACGCCACCGCGCCGATCGCGCCCGCGACCAGATCGCTCCCGACCTCCGTCGGGCGATCGGTCTGCACGCGGATCGAGCGCTGCGCCGCCGCGGTGAAGAACGACGGCCGCATCCCGAAATACTTCTCGCAGCCTTCGCTCAGCGGCCGGTCGACGACGGGGACGACCGACGAGACGATGATCGCCTCGATCCCGTGGATCGGGAAGCGCGCGGCGGAAAAGAACGCGGAGAAGAGGACGCCGTATTCGTCCGCGGTCCGGCGGCGCGCGGTCGTGACGCGCCAGGTCCCGACGATCGCGCCGCCCGCGTCGAACGCGCCGAGCTTCGTCTCGGTATTGCCGACGTCGATGCAGAGCAGCACGTCAGCCCGATTTCTTCAAGTCGACGATCGCATCCCACAAACGCGCGGCCAGCTCGCGCTTCGAGCCGGTGCCGAGGTCGCGGCGGCCGTCGGTTCCCCACAGCAGGACCAGGGCGTTTGCGCCGGTGCCGAAGCCGCGCTCGCCGCCCACGTCGTTGACCGCAATCGCGTCGCAGTGCTTGCGCACGAGCTTGTCGCGCGCGTTCGTCTCGAACGCCTCGGTCTCGGCGGCGAAACCGACGAGGAACAGGCCGTTCTTGTTTGCGCCCAGGTTGGCGAGGATGTCGGGGTTGCGTTCGAGCGCGAGCGTCTGCGGGTCGCCCGTCTTCTTGACCTTGTGCTCGTGCGTGACGGCCGGGCGCCAGTCGGCGACCGCGGCGGTTGCGATCGCGATCGTCGCTTCGAACGCGCGCGCACGAACCGCGTCGTCCATCTCGCACGCGGTCGAGACGTGCGTCGTGCGCGCGCCGGCCGGCGGTTCGAGCGGCGTCGGGCCGAGCACGAGGTCCACCTGCGCACCGCGCGCGAGCGCTTCGCGCGCCAGCTCGAGCCCCTGCGTCCCGGTCGCCGCATTCGACAGAAAGCGTACCGGGTCGATCGGCTCGCGCGTCGGTCCGGCGGTGATCAGCACGTGCTCGCCCGCGAGATCGTTCGTGCGCCGCAGGACGCTCGCGATCGCCGCGATCAGCGCATCCTCGTCGGCGAGCCGGCCGGCGCCGTGCTCCCGCTCGGCGAGAAAGCCGACCCCGGGCTCGACGATCGTGGCGCCGCGCGCGCGCAGCGTCGCGAGGTGCGCACGCGTCGCCTCGTGCTCGAGCATCGTCGTGTTCATCGCGGGTGCGAGCAGCAACGGCGCGCGCGTCGCAAGCGCAATGTTCGTCAGCAGATCGTCGGCGATCCCCAGCGCGAGCTTCGCGATGGTGTTCGCCGTCGCCGGAACGATCGCGATCACGTCGTTCTCGCGCGCGAGCGCAATGTGCGGAATTGCATCGACGCGCTCCCACAGCGACGTATGAACCGGCCGCCGCGCCAACGCCGCAAACGTCGCTTCACCGACGAACTTCAGCGCATCCGCGGTCATCACGACGTCGAGCACGACGCCCGCCTGCACCAGCCGACTCGCGAGCGCAGCCGCCTTGTACGCCGCAATCCCCCCGGTCACGCCAAGCAGCACCCGCCGCCCGTTCACGCCAGTCCCCGCCCGTTCACGTCATCCCCGCCATCCCGCGCCATCCCCGCCATCCCGCGCCATCGCCCCGTCATCCTGAGCCCACTCCCCCGTCATCCTGAGCTTGTCGAAGGACGGGCTCGTTGTCGATCAGGCGGGTCGTGCCGAGCCAGGCGCTCGCGATTGCGAGCGCGGGCGCGCGCACGGCGTCGGGCGCGTCGAACGTCGCCGGATCGACGACGTCGAGATACGCCTCGCGCAGCGGCGCGACCAGTTCTGCACGCCCGCGCGCGACCGCGCGTTCGCGGTCGGTCTCGCCCGACCGCACGGCCGCGACGATCGCCGCCAGCGCCCGGTGCAGCGCCGGCGCAGCGGCGCGCTGTTCCGCATCGAGGTAGACGTTGCGGCTTGACAGCGCCAGACCGTCCGGTTCGCGAACCGTCG
>JAFAMK010000393.1 GCA_019233415.1 Vulcanimicrobiota bacterium | reverse complement strand
TCTCGCCGTCGACGGCATCGCGAACGCGGGCGACGTCCTCATCGAGGTCGCGCGAGAGATGAAGTCCGTCTACGTGCGCGACGTCAAGCCGATCGCCGACAAGAAGGGCGGTCACGACGCATGGGGACCCGAGGCGAACGAAGCGCTCTCGAAGTCGCTCATGCGCGCGCCGCGGATCACGGCCCGCTATCTCTGCTACTGGGCGCGCGCCGTGCGCAACGAGGTGCCGATCGACCCGTTCACGTGGTATCGCATCTACCGCACCACGCGGGCCGGGCAAGAGGAGGTCCGCCTCGACGGCGGCTACTACAAGAGCGGTTCGTCGGCCGGCGGCCGGTCGCAGTTCTTCTTCCACTACAACGAAGACGGCACGTGCACGCTCGCGACCAAAGACTATCCGCGCAACCCGTGGATGGAGTACCGGGCGGCCTTCGGCAAGATGTACATCAGCGAGTACAAGGATGCGCCGTCTCCGCCGCCCTGGCAGACCCGCTTTCGCGTCGTCCGGGAGACGTCCGGCGCATACTGGTTCTTCGCGCCATCGGACGACGAGGTCGTCGGCGTCGACAACAACCGGGATCTGATCCGCTGGATTCCGACCGATCCCTCGACGCAAGTCTTCTTGCTCGAGCCGATAGGGCGCATGACGCAAGCCGAGATCGACGCGATCCGCGCCGCCTGGCCGAAGTTCGGCCTCCCGTGGTGGGGCCAGGAGATGGGCGGGGCCTGACCGTGCGGCGCGCGCGGCGAGCGGTTCTACACGAACCCGCTCGCCGCGGTGGCGCCCTTCTTGCGCAGCTCGGCCTGGCGCAGCTCGACGCGGCGAATCTTCCCGGAGCGCGTCTTCGGCAACTCGGCGACGAACTCGATCGCGCGCGGATACTTGTACGGCGCGGTGACGCGCTTGCAGTGCTCTTGCAGCTCGCGCACCAGCGCGTCGTTCGCATCGTAGCCGGGGCGCAGCACGACGAACGCTTTGACGATGTTGCCGCGGTCCGGATCGGGCGAGCCGACGACCGCCGATTCCAGCACCGCGGGATGTTCGAGCAGCGCGCTCTCCACCTCGAACGGACCGATGCGGTACGCGCCCGACGAGATCACGTCGTCGGCACGGCCGACGAACCAGAAGTAGCCGTCGTCGTCGGTTTGCGCGCGGTCGCCGGTGATGTGCCAGTCGCCGCGCCGCGACGCCTGCGTCTCGTCGTCGTTCTTGTAGTAGCCGCGGTAGAGCGAGGGAACGTTCGCGCGCAGCGCGATGTCGCCGACGTCGCCCGGTTCGCACGCGTTGCCGTGCTCATCAAGGATCGCGACCTCGTGGCCGGGCGTCGGCTTCCCCATCGAACCCGGGCGCACGGCCGTTCCCGGCAGGTTCGCGACGATCAGCGAGTTCTCGGTCTGGCCGTAGCCGTCGAGGATCGTGATACCGAACGCGCTGCGCCAAATCTCGATCACTTCGGGGTTGAGCGGCTCGCCCGCGCTGACGCAGTGGCGCAGTTTCGGCAAACGCCAGCGCTCGCCGAGGTGCGCGAGCTTCGCTTCGAGGCGGTACTCGGTCGGCGCCTGACAGAGCACGGTCACGCCGAGGTCGCGAATCAAGTCCATGCGCTCTTCGGCGTTGAAACCGCCCTCGTGCAACACGATCGGCGCGCCGCACGACCACGGCCCGAGCAGCACGTTCCAGAGCGACTTCGCCCAGCCGGTTCCCGCCGTGCACCACACCAAATCGTCGGGCTTCACGTCGAACCAGCGCGACGCTTGCATCCGATTCGCTGCGGTCCACGCGACCGCATGCACGACGCCCTTCGGGTCCTTCGTCGTTCCGCTGGTGTAGACGATGAACGCCATGTCGTCCGCGCGCGTCGGCGCGCCGTCCCACGGTGCCGCGCGCGCGACCAGCGGGTCGACGCCGGTCCAGCCGTCGCGCTCGCCGCCGACCAGCAGGTACGTCCTCACCGTCGCCGCGTCGGCGCGCATCGCGTCGACCTCGTCGGCGTTCGTCGCGTGCGCGACGACGGCGACGGCTTCGCTGTGGTTCGCGCGGTACAGCAAGTCTTTCGCGCGCAGCTGCTCGGCACTCGGAACCGCAACGGCGCCGATTCGCAGCAGCGCGATCATGCAGAAGAGCCAGTCCGGAATCTTCGGCAGCACGACGACGACGCGGTCGCCCTTGCGCACGCCGGCGTCGCGCAGGACCGCGGCCCACTGCTTCGTCGCCGCGGCGATCGCCGGGAACGACCAGTCGCGCCGGTTCCCGGCGGTATCGACGAACAACAGGCCACGCCGGTCTTCGATAGCGAGCCGGTCGACGACGTCGCGCGCGAAGTTGAAGTCGGCGGGGACGTCCCAGGTGAACGAGGCCTCGGTCATGCCCGAGGATTCGCAGGCCGGCTCGGCGCACCCGCCGCTATGCAGCTCCCCGATCCCGCCCGCATCCTGCGCGCCTCCAGCATCCGCTTCGGGGACTTTCGCGCCCGCGGCCTCCCCGCGATCCTGCTCGGGGTCGGTGCGGTCGTGATCGCCACCGGAACGGCGCGTGCGCTGCGCGCCGCCGCGCCGTCGCTCGCCGAAGCCCTGCGCGAGGCGACGAAGCTCGCCTCCGTGTTGAACGACCGCGCCGACCGGCCGAAGCTCACCTCGTAGGCATCACCACGGCGCGGTCACGCGCAGGACGATGCGGCGCGGCGCGTTCCACTGCGTCGTGTTGAAGCCGTTGTTGACCTTGACCAGGTACCGGTGGTCGAGCAGATTATCGGCGGAGAGCGTCCACCCCAGACGTCCCGTTGTGCGGTCCGCGGCGCGCCCGAACGACGCATCGATGGCCCAGTGCGTTGGCAGACGCCCCGGGCCGTCCTCGAACTGGACCGGGAACCCGGTGCCGTATTCCGTCTGCAGCGTCGCGAACGTGCGCAGATCGCTGCCGAAGCGGCGCGTGTAGAACGCATTCGACGACCAGTTTTGGTCGTGGTCCTCCGGCTGGAGCGTCAGGTCGCCAACCGAGTCGGGCGGGAACAGAAACGTGCTGCCAGAGATGCCGCCGGCGAGAGAACGCTGGAACGTCAGCGAGAGCCCGGCGTCGACCCGCGCGGACGCCTCGTCGAGCCGCAGCTCGACGCCGCGGTCGACGCCGATCGCATTGTTGAAGACCGCGAACAGCGGCGTGTTGGCGAGCTGCGTCGTGTCGAGCACGTTGACGACGGTGCGGTCGAACGCGTTCAGGTACCCGCGCAGTCCCGGCGCGAACGTGCGCGCGAGCCCGACCTCAACGTAGGTGTCGCGCTCGGGTTTCAGGTCGTAGACCGGTGAGTCGGTAGCGGACGTCTGGGTGACGACCGCGTCGCGGCGCACGTCTTCGAGCGACGGCGCCGCATAGAGCCGGCCCGCGTACGCGTGCAGCACCGTGCCGTGGCCGATCTCGTCGTTGATCTCGAGGCGCGGGCTGAGCTGCGCGCCGCCGACGAAGCCGGTGCTGTGGTCGTAGCGCAGGCCGGCGTTGATCGCAAGGCGCGGCGTCGGCGTCCACTTGTCCTCGGCGTAGATACCCGTCTGTGTTCCCTTCGCCGCCACGTCGTCGGTGAAGTCGGGCGTGCCGGTGATGCGGATCAGCGAGTTCGAGCTCAGGTCCTCCTGCTGCACGTCGATCCCGGCCTTGAACGCGTGCTGGTCGCTCGCGCGGAACACCGATGCGCGCACGCCGGCATAGGTCACGGAGCGGTCCTGGCGCAGACCGTTCTGCGAGGAGAGGGAACCGTCGGGGTTGACGACGTTCGCGAGAACGTCGTTCGCCAAGTCGCCGTCGTACGCGACGCGGTTCCAGCGCATCCACGGCACGACGCGCACGTAACCGTTCCCGTCGGCCGACGTGTGCGTGAACGAGAGGCTGGCGAACCGGTCGTACTCGCGCTGGACGTCGTCGGTCCCCGGCACCGAGACGTACGGCGAGGTCGGGTCGAACACCGTGTTGATCGGGATCTGGAACGTGGTGAGCTGGTTCGACAGATCCGCGGCGAGCAGGTCGCGCGCGTTGAGCGGAAGCGCGATGCGCACGAACTGGTCGCTGGTCGACGTGGCGTCGTGCTGCGCGTCGCGCGCGGGCGTGTCGAGCCCGCGGTCGGCGCGCGACCCGTTCAGCGCGAGCGAGACCTGCGCGCGTCCGGCAGTGAAATGCTCGACCAGCCGCGCGTCGGAGGTGCCCAGTTCGCCGGCGCCGAGCGTGAGCGCGCCGCCGTTGCCGGCCGCCTCGGTCCCGCCGCTGATCACGTTGACGACCGCACCTTGCCGCGAACCGCCGAATTCGGCCGGAAACGCGCCGGTGAAGATTTCGACGGCCTGCACGTTGCGCGGGTCGACGAGCTGCGCGAAGTTGGAGCTGGTCGACTGCGGGAGCGGCGCACCGTCCAATTCGTACGTCAAGCCGTGGAAACCGTGCGCGACCGGTTCGTCGTACGAGAACCGCACGACACCGGGCACTTGCTCGACGATCGCGTCGATGCGGTCGTTGCGCGGCAGCGCGGCGAGCCGGCGCGCACTGAACGCGTTCTCGGAGACCGGCGTGCCGCGCACGCTCGTGCTCGTCGCGGCCGTGCGGCCGATCGTCGCGACCGCGACGAGCTCGACGTCGACGACGGCGTCGCTCGCGACGTCGAGACTCGCGAGAGCCGTGCCGTCGGCGGTCGTCGCCTGCAGCGTATAGTGGCCGAACGGAACGCGCGCGAACGCGAAGCGCCCGTCGTCGCCGGTAGCGGTGGTCTGCACGACGCGCTCGCCGGCGAGCGTCACCGTGGCGTGCGTCAGGGGATGGTGGTCGGGGCGGGTCAGCGTACCGCGCACGAGGCCGACGACGTCGGCGCGCGCCGGCGCCGTCGTCGAGACGACGGCGAGCGTCGCGCACGTCAGTGCGGTGAGCACCGAACGAGAGAGATTCATGATGGCGATTCGACTCCAGGTTGCCGCGACGTTACGCCGCGCGCGTGAAAAGCACGTGAAGGACGCGCCGGCGAACGGCGCGGGACGGCTTTAGACCGGAGCCGGGGGTGCGCGCGTCGGCCGCCGCCGCGCGAGGCGGACGCCGGCCGGAACCAGGAGCGGATCGGAGAGGTCGAGCCACGGCGCGTCGGCGCCGGGAAGGAGCAGCCGGAACGCGGCGACCAGCGCGACGACGAGCCGCCGCGCGAACGCGAGGACGAGCCGCGCGATGCCGAGCAGCGCGAGCGCGCCGAGCAGCGCCGCGGCGGTCAGAAAGACTGCGGCGACCAGCGGGACCAGCCCGCCCGCGCCGCCGTCCATCACCAGCGCGGCGCCCAGCGGAACCGCGCCGATCAGCGCGAGCAGCGCGGTCAGCGGCACGAGCCGCAGCCCAACGACGAGCCGCGCCGAGACGACGGCCAGCTCGGCGGGCCGTGGCCGCAGGACCGCGATCGCGACCAGCGCGACGAGGTAGAGCACGGCAGCCGCGAGCGCGGCACCGAGCAGAATCGGGCACTCAGGCCCGCTGGCTGTCGCCGGCGCGGCGGGCATCGTCATCCCGGCCATCGTCATGACGGTCATCCCGGCCGTCGGCGTGGGCGCGGCCGGCGGCTGCAGCCCGAACAGCCCGAGCCGGTGGAGGCAGACCCCCTGGCGGGCGAGCGCGGCGATGCCCACGGCCGCCGAACCGGCGACCGCGGCCAGGAGCGCCAGCGCGGCAACCCGCGCCCGATCCCACGTCATCCTGAGCCTGTCGAAGGGCACATCTTCTGGTGTATACGTTACAGGTCGCGACCCGGTTTGCCTATTTGCCCCATCGCCCGACGCGACCTAACGTCCGAGGGGTGGCGCCAGACCGGAGGTCGTACTCCGGGGACCCGTGATCGACGCAGTGATTTCCGCGATGCTCCGCGAGACGATGCCCGACGCCGAGGTGCAGGTCGGCAGCTTCAACGGCACCTTGGACCATCTCGACGTGTTCGTACGCTCGAAGGCGTTCGCGGGCGTCTCTCCGCTCGACCGGCACCGGATGGTCGAGAAGGCGCTCGCCCCGGCTCGCGCCGACGGGCGCATCCACGCCTTGCAAATTCGCACCGCAACCCCCGAGGAAACCAATGGCTGACCTGCAGGACGAGATCAAGCGCGAGATCGCGGACAACACGATTCTCGTCTACGGCAAAGGAACGAAGGATGCGCCGCGCTGCGGCTTCACGCTGGAGACGATCCAGTTCTTCAACGCGTTCGGCTACCCGTTCGAGGTGATCGACGTGCTGGAAAACATGCCCAAGCGCGAGGCGCTCTCGCAGCTGACCGACTGGAACACGCTGCCCAAGGTCTTCATCGACGGGCAGTTCTACGGCGACACCGATATCCTCGAACCGATGGCGCGCATCGGCGAGCTGACGAAGGTCCTCGAAAAGGCGTTCGACGGCAAGGGCGTCACGCCGACGATCCAGCTCCGCTAGCGCGCGGGTGCTGGAGCTTTACGAACCCGGGAGCGAAGCCGCGTGGCTTCGCTCCTTTCGTTTCGCACTCGAAGTGCGTCCGCGTTTCGCCGAGACCGACGCCCTCGGCCACGTCAGCAACACCGTCTACGCGACCTACTGGGAACTCGCGCGCTTGCGCTACCTCGAAGCGATCGGCGAAGCCGACGACGCGCCCAAACGCATCCTCGCCTTCAACCACATGGCGGTGGAGATCACGACGCGCATGATGCGCCCGTGCTACTACGACGAGGAGCTGCTCGTCCACGCCCGCATCGCCGCGCTCGGCCGCAGCAGCATGACGACGGAATACGCGCTCAGCGCGCCCGAAACCGAGGAGATCCGCGCGATCGCCCGCATCATCGTCGTCGCCACGAACGGCGACGGCGCAATTCCCTGGACCCCAGGTCAACGCGCGAAGCTGGAAGTGTTCGAAGGCCGCGCGCTGTAAGCAGCGCGCGGCCTTCGTGGGTCGTCGTCGCGTTGACGAGAACTAGAAGTTCTTCGTCAGCGAGATCTTGAGGTTGCGCGGGCCGATGACGTTTGCGTTCGTCACGCCGACGTTGCCGTTGATCAGCGGGTAGGCGACGCCGCCGTACTCGGTGATATAGGCGTTCTGGTAGACGTTGAACACGTTGTCGACGTCGAACCGCAGCTGGACGCCGGAGACTTTCCCGCCGATCGGGAGCGTCGACTGGAACGCCGTGGTGAGGAACGCCGGGACGTTGAGCGAGTTGTTGTTGCCGTAGTACTGCTCGCCGACCGCGAGGTAGCCGCCGTTCGGCGTGCGGTAGTGCAGCTCGGCGTAGCCCTGCGCGTACGGGATCGCGTGGTTGTTGATCGCGTTGAACGATCCCGGCGTGCCGGACGTGCCGCTCCCGACGAAGTTCTCGGTCGGCAGGACCGCGAGGTTCGTGCCGAAGTTGCTGCAGGTCGAGTTCGTCGCGTAGAAGCACGGCGGAATGTCGTACGGATACGCGCGCTGCAGAGAGCCCTGCACCTTGAAGCCGATCCCGACCACCGGGTCGCGCGTGAACGCGAGCTCGAGCCCTTCGTAGCGCGCGTGGCCGAGGTTGCGGTTCTGCGTGCTGATCAGCGGCAGGAAGCCCGTCGCGCACGTGCCGTCCGGGTTCGCCGCCGCGGTCGCGGTGGTCGTGCCGTTGTAGCACCCGTTCTGGAACGCCGCAGTGAAGAACTGGTTCTGCAGGTTGCTGAGGTAGAGATCGCCGGTGACGACCGTCAGCCCGTCGGGGAAGCGGTAGTCGCCGCCCAGGTCGTACTCGAACGCCGTCTCCGGACGGACGCCTGTGTTCGCCACGGTGTTCGTGTAGAACGCCGGCGCCGAGGGGTTGTTCGCCGACGGCGTCGTGTTCGCTTTGCTCAGGAAGTTCAAGTACGGCGGCGCGATCGCGGATCCGGCCGAAAACCGGATCGAGGTGTCGCGGTTCGCGCGGTAGGTGAGGCCGATGCGCGGATCGTCATGGCTGATCTTCGTGTCGAAGAACGTCGGGTCGGGGTTTGCGACGTTCGTCGTCCCGCCAATCGCCGGGATGCCGCCGTTCGGCGTCGCGTGGAACGTGTACAGGTTGAGGTAGTTCGCCAGCATCACGTTCAGGCGCGAGCCGAGCTGGAGCGTGACGCGCTGGAGGAACGTGCGGTAGATTTCGTACGAACCGACCGGGACGCTCTGCACCGTCGGCGCGTTCGGGTAGTCGCGCGCCGTCGTGCGCGAGTTCGTCTGGTCGAAGCCGAGGGTCACCATGTCGCCCTCGGTGCCGACCGGATGGTCCCACTCGAACGACGAGCCGTGCAGCGAGTCCGCCTCTTCCGACCGGAAGTACGTCGGGCTGGTGAATCCGGTGAACGGATTCCCCGCCGCGCCGCACGCGATGCCGGCGCCGTTCTTCACGCCGGACGCGATCCAGCCGGTCGACGGGCCGCCGCACACACCGCCCGACGGGCTGAGCGTGACGTTGGCGAGCTGGCCGTTGAACGCGGTCGGAGTCGGCGCCGTGAACGTGCCGCCCGGCACGCCGCACTTGCCCGCGTTCGTGCCGGTCCCCACCACTTGACCGACCGGGCACAGATTGACGGTTCCCGACAGGACGAGCGGGATGGTGACCGA
>JAFAMK010000376.1 GCA_019233415.1 Vulcanimicrobiota bacterium | reverse complement strand
ATACCAGGCGACGTTTCTGGCCGAAACCGTGGCCGCCGCACGCGACGCCGGCTCGTAGAGGAATACAGGCGTCCGCTCGCGGAGGAGGTTGCGATGAACCGCACGCTCTCGTTCTACAACAACTCCGCGAAAGACGGATTCCTCGTGATCTCGCAGTTCGCTCCGGTCGAGGGCGAGCCGGTGTTCGTTTGGCTCACCAAGTACGCGAACCCGGGCGGCCGCGTGCAGTTCACGTGGACCAACGACTACGCGTTCGTCTGGAGTGACACCGGTACGCTCGTGCCGGGCGTCGTCGTCACGACGGGGCAGCTCCTTCCCACCACGCTGCACGGCCAGAACATGGTGACGTTCGTCTACGACGCGGCGGTCGAGTCGTTCAAGTTCGTCGACCAGGGCGACGGGCAGGGCGGAGGCCGCTTTTTCATTCGCTGCAACGAGACGATCGTGCCGGGAATGGCGTCGGTCGGGCTCGCGCAGTCCGGCGCGCCGGTGCGGCTCATGCCCGCGAATCCACAAATGACGTACGTGTTCGAACCGCCGATGAACACGTACTTCGTCGGCTTCGGTCAGGGCGCCGAACGCCCGTACGTCGTCGCGAACACGTTCGCGCCGTTCGAGAAGATCGACTGGCAAATGAACATCGCGAAGATGGACGCGACCCTGAACGCGGACGGCAGCTGGAAGATCGAACCGACCCACCTCCTCGCGGAATAGCGCGACGCGCTGCACTTCAGCGCACGGTGATCGGGACCGTGCGCCAGATTTCGACGCCGTCGACGCTGCGGGCGACGATCTGCAGCGCGTACGCGTGGCGCAGCCACGGTGGGAGCCACCACGGAACGGTGTAGCTGATCGAGAACTTGCCGGGGGCGTCCTCGTGCATCGCGAGGCTGCGGTAGTCGATGCGCGCCTCGACGTATTGGACGTTGTCCGAGGTTTCGACGGTGCCGGTGACGGGGCGTCCGGCGTGAACCTCGGTCGGCAGCTCGACCGACTTGATCGCCGGGTAGCCGTGGGGCGGCGGGGTCGGGCCGACGTGCGCGTACTCGCCGGGGCTTTCGCCGACCGCGAGGGCGAGGACGAGGCTGAGAAGCATCGGCGTCATCTGTTCCCGCAACGCGCGCCCGCGCCCTCATCGTCTCGTGGGGGGAGACTGCGCGGCCAGAGAACCATCCGGGCGTGTTCCCTCCCCCCGACTCCGTCGTGCGCCGCGGCGCCGATGCGACGCTGAGCATCGTCGTCCCCCTCTTCAACGAGGCCGCCAACGTCGACGAGCTGCTGCGCCGCATCACCGAGGTCGTGCGCGGGCTGCGTGTGGCGCCAGCCGACTACGAGGTGATCCTGGTCGACGACGGCAGCCGCGACGCGACGCTGGAGAAGCTGCTCGACGCCGCGCACCGCGACCGGCACCTGCGGGTGCTCTCGCTCTCGCGCAACTTCGGCCACCAGATCGCGGCGACGGCCGGGCTCGACGCGGCGCGCGGGGACGCGGTCGTGCTGATGGACGGCGACCTCCAGGACCCGCCGGAGCTGATCGACGACTTCTTAGAAAAGTTCCGCGAGGGCTACGACGTCGTCTACGCGACACGCCGCCGGCGCGCCGGCGAGAGCCGCTTCAAGCTGCTCACCGCGGCGGTCTTCTACCGCACGATCCGGCGGCTGACGAACGTCTCGATCCCGGTCGACACCGGCGACTTCCGGCTGATGAGCCGGCGCGTCGTCGTCGCGCTGCGCGACTCGCGCGAGCGCCATCGCTTCATCCGTGGACTCGTTTCGTGGGTCGGCTACAAACAGACCGGGATCGAGTACGACCGCGCCGAGCGCTTTTCGGGCGAGTCGAAATATCCGGTCTCGAAGATGTTCCGTTTCGCGATCGACGGGATCACCGCGTTCAGCGAGATTCCGCTGCGGCTCGCGACCTGGTTCGGCTTCGTCGTCAGCGCGGTCGCGTTCGTCGTCGGGCTGATCGAGATCGGCATCCGCGTCTTCACCGGCTACAACCTGCCGGGCTACACCTCGACGATCTTCGCGATCCTGTTCCTCGGCGGCGTGCAGCTGATTACGATCGGCATCCTCGGCGAGTACGTCGGCCGCATCTACGACGAGATCAAGGGACGGCCGCTCTACCTCGTCGCGGAGAACGTCGGCAGCGGGCTCGACACGTCCGACTCCGCGCCGAGCGCGGCGCCGGTCACCAGATAGTTGCGCACGTAGTCGTTCACCGCGTCTTCGAGCGCCGTGATCGGCCGCGTGTAACCGGCCGCGCGCAGGCGGTCGATCGTCGCGACCGTGCGGTACTGATACTTTCCGCGCAGCTCGTCGGGCATCTCGACGTACGCGATGCGCGGCGGCAGATCGAGCGCCGCGAAGACCGCGCGCGCAAGGTCGTTCCACGAGCGGTCGAGTCCCGCGCCGACGTTGAATAGGCCGCCGGCGCGCGGCGCGCGCGCGAGAAACGTGGTGATCGCGGCGGCGTCCTTGACGTAGAGAAAATCGCGCGTCTGTTCGCCGTCGGCGATCCCGGACCGGTAGCTCTTGAACAGCTCGATGACGCCGCACGCGCGAATCTGCTCGTAGGCCTTGCAGACGACGCTGCGCATCGTGCCCTTGTGGTCTTCGTTCGGCCCGTAGACGTTGAAGTATTTCAAGCCGACGGCGCGGTCGAGCAAATGCTCGTGGCGCAGCCACAGGTCGAACAGGTGCTTCGAGTAGCCATACATGTTCAGCGGGCGCAGCGCGTGCGGGTCGAGGTCCTCGCGCATCTCGCACTCGCGCGCGCCGTACGTCGCGGCCGACGAGGCGTAGACGAAACGCGCGCCGCGCGCGAACGCCCACGCTGCGATCTCCTGCGAGCGCCGCACGTTGTTCGCGACGAGGTACGACGCGTCGCGCTCGGTCGTCGACGAGCACGCGCCGAGGTGGAAGACCGTCGCGATCTCGCCGAACGCGTCGGGCCGCGCGGCGATCAGCGGGAAGAACTCCTCGGCGTCGAGGTAGTCGGCGAAGCGCAGCGGGACCAGCTGCCGCCACTTCTCGCTCGTCCCGAGCCGGTCGACGACGACGATCTCGTCGGCCCCCTCGAGGTTGAGTTGCCGCACGACGGCGCTGCCGATCAGCCCCGCACCGCCCGTGACGACGGTTCGGCCGGCCGCGCGGCCGTTCACTGTCGTTCTCGCTGTCTCGCCCTGCATTCCTGACTTTCGTTAGTACGACGAACCGGCCAGAACCGCATCCCGCACGACCGCCTCGACGAGCCGGCGCGGCCGCGGCGGCTCCGGCGCGATCGTGAAGGCCGCCGCGACCCGCTGCGGATCGGCGCCGGCGCCGACGCACTCCGCGAGCACCGAGCCCGTGTCGACCGGCGTGCCGACCCGCGCGACGATCCGAATCCCGGCGAACGGGCCGGCCGCGGCGACCAGGTCCCGGGCCAGCTCGCCGATCGCCGCGGCGTCGATCGCGGCGACGAAGCCGCCGTGGCGCGCGGTCGCGGCCGCGCGGTGCGGGTCGGCAGCGAGCGCGTCGAGCGCGGCGCGTGTTCCGCCCTGCGCCTCGACCATCGCACCGAACCGTTCGTACGCCGCGCCCGACTGCAGCACGTCGAGTGCGCGTGCCTCGACGTCGGCCGCGGCAAGGCCGCCGAGCCGCAGCATCTCGTGCGCGACCGCGAACACGGCCTCGGCCAGCCGCGGGTCGCGCTCGTCGCCGCGCAGGAAGTCGCGCGCCTCGACCGCTTCGATCCCGCTCCCGACTGCCGCGCCGAGCGGCTCCTCCATGTCGCTGACCAGCGCGCTCGCGCGGCGTCCGAAGCGCTCGCTCAGCCGCACCAGCGTGTCGGCCAGCAGCGTCGCCTCGGCGACGGTTCGCATGAACGCGCCGCCGCCGGCCTTGACGTCGTAGACGATCGCGCCGGCACCGGCGGCGATCTTCTTCGAGACGATCGATGCCGCGATCAGCCCGATCGACGGAATGCTGCCGGTGCGGTCGCGCAGCGCGTAAAGGCGCTTGTCCGCCGGGACGAGCCGTTCCGACTGCGCCGCGATCGCGCAGCCGATCGCCTCGACCTGCGCGACGAACGCGGCGGGATCGAGGTCGGTCCGCACGCCGGGGATCGCCTCGAGCTTGTCGAGCGTCCCGCCGGTGTGCCCGAGGGCGCGGCCCGAGAGCTTCGCGACGGGGACGCCGCACGCGGCGACGAGCGGGACGACGATCAGCGAGACCGTGTCGCCGACCCCGCCCGACGAGTGCTTGTCGACGATGGTCTTTCCGCTCGGGAACTGCAGGACGTCGCCGGAGCGGACCATCGCGTCGGTCAGCGCACGGACCTCGGGGTCGGTCATCCCCCGGATTGCGCAGGCCATCGCGAGCGCTGCGACCGGTGCGTCGTCGATCTCGCCGGCGACGTAGCCGGCGATGATGCGGTGCCAGGTCGCCTCGTCCAAGCCCTCACCGTCGCGCTTCGCGCTGAGCGCGCGCCGCAGCCAACCGTCG
>JAFAMK010000349.1 GCA_019233415.1 Vulcanimicrobiota bacterium | reverse complement strand
GCGCAGTACGCCGTCGCGTCGCTGAACGCACGCAGACCCAACGTCGACGCGACGGTGACGATGCGCCCGGGGGACCGCACGAGGTGCGGCAGCGCCGCGCGCACGAGCGCCGCGGTACCGAGAAGGTTGACCGCCACGACGCGCTCCCACGCTTCGGCGGGCACGTCCTCGAGCGTGCCGCAGGCGTCGATCGCCGCGCACGTGACGACGGCGCCGAGCCCGCCGTGGCGCGCGACGACCTCGGCGACCGCGCGCTCGACCTCGCTCGTCCGGCTCACGTCGACGACGTGCGACTCGCACGTGCCGTCGCCCGCGACGCGGTCGAACAGAATCGGCTCGAACCCGGCTGCGGCGCCTGCCGCGGCGATCGCGGCACCGAGCCCCGAGGCGCCGCCGCTGATGACGAGCGGAGATCCGGTCGGACGCATGCGCGCTTCGCGCGCGTCGGCACTGGTGAGGCTCATGGCAAGCGTGTACCGCAAGCGCGGCGATTCATCGCTGGCAACAGCTCGCTTCGTGGGAACAACGGAAGATGCACCGCAGCGCCGTCGTCGTCGGCAACCTCCGCTCGCGCAACGTTCCGTCGGTCCTCGACCGGGTCGTGGCGCGCCTGCCCGAACGGGGCGTGGCCGTCGAGGCGTTGTGCACGGTCGAGAGCGGAGGGGAGCTGCACGCGCAGGTCGGGCGCGCCATCGACGCAGGCGCGCCGCTGGTGGTGGTGGCCGGCGGCGACGGGACGCTGAGTTCGGTCACCGGCCTCTTCGCGCACCGCTCGAGCGTGCTGGGCGTCATCCCCGCCGGCACGGGGAACAGCTTCGCGCGCACGTTGGGGATCGGTCTGACGGTCGAGGACGCGGTCGAGACGATCGTCGCGGGCAGAGTCGCGCACGTCGACCTGGGCGTCGCGAACGGCACCGCGTTCGCGAACGTGGCGACGATCGGCCTCGGGGCGCGCGCCGCGCGCGAGGCGCCTGCCACGGTGAAGCGGTTCGCCGGCGTGCTGGCGTACGTGCTCGCGACGATTCCGCTCAGCCTGCGCAGCCGGCCCTTTCGCGCGGCACTTCGGTTCGATGACGAGGCGCCCGTCGAGATCGTGACGCATCAGCTCGTCGTCGCGAACGGCCGCTACTTCGGCGTCGCTCCGCTCGTGCCCGAGGCGACGGTGGTCGACGGGCGGCTGCACCTCGCCGGAACGGCGTCGCACAGCATCTGGGGGACGGCGCGGCTCTTGCTCGCGCAGAACTTGGGACGACCGCGGCGTGTGAACGACGGCGTCTTCCGTGCGGCGAGCACGATCGCGATCGAAGCCCATCCGCCACAGCTCGTCGACCTCGACGGTGAGACGCTGGGCGTGACGCCGGTGCGCTTCTCCGTCGACCGCGGTGCGCTCGCTGTGATGGTGCCGCAGGCGTTCGGCGCGTGACGCTCGACGTGCGGCTCTGGCTCGCGGTGGTGTTCGCGCTCGCCGCCTTCGCGCTCTTGGGCTATCGCGTCGCGCGCGGACCGCTGCACTGGCCCGACGCCGCGACGTCGCGTTTCTTCGGGCACGGCGTCGGCGCGGCGCGCGTCTTCACGATCTCGGGCTACGCGCGGGTCCTCAGCGTGCTCGGCGCGCTCGCGGTCGCCGCCGCCTTGGCGGCCCACGGCCAGCTCAAGGCGGTCGTCATGATCCTCTTCGTGCAGATTGCCTCGCAGGTCGTCATCGAGGCGATCAAGGCCACGTTCGGCCGCGCGCGGCCTGCAGCGTGGCACTACCGGCAAGAGCGCGGGTACTCGTACCCGAGCGGACACGCGGCGACGGCCGTCGTCTTCTACGGCATGTGGGCGTGGCTCGTTGCAAGCAGCGCCCTGCCGGCCGCGCCGAAGGCAGTGCTCGCCGTGCTGCTCCTCGGC
This sequence comes from Vulcanimicrobiota bacterium, assembly GCA_019233415.1. Taxonomy (GTDB): domain Bacteria; phylum Vulcanimicrobiota; class Vulcanimicrobiia; order Vulcanimicrobiales; family Vulcanimicrobiaceae; genus Vulcanimicrobium. The sequence goes on along the minus strand of JAFAMK010000349.1, from coordinate 2,714 downwards.
TGGGCGCTCGGTATCTGCTGGTCGCGCCTCGCGCTCGGCGCGCACTACGTCACCGACGTGCTCGGCGGCATGCTGTTCGGCGCAGCGTTCGTCTGCGCGGAACTCACCGCGCTCTCCGCGCTCGGACTTGCCGCATGACAACGCGTTGTGCCGGAAGCGGGTATATACGGCGTCACAGTTGCTCGCACGAAAGGACGGCACACCGTGGATATTCTTGGACTGATCAAGCGCGATCACGACGAAGTCAAAGCACTCTTCAAAGAGTTCGAGGGCCTCGGTCCCAACGCGCATGTGACGCGTGCGAAGCTCGCGAAGAAGATCATGGACTCCCTGGTCAAGCACGACGAAGCCGAAGAGCAGACGCTGTACGACCTCCTGAAAGAGCGGACCGAAGAGACGGACGAGCGCGTGAAGCTGTTCGAGGCGTACACCGAGCACGAGATGGCGAGCGCGCTGATCAAGAGCCTGCACGAGACCGACGGCGAGAGCGAAGAGTTCCTGGGGAAATTTTCAGCGCTCCAAGAGGCCGTCGAGCACCACATCAAGGACGAGGAGGGCTACGTTCACAAGTTCGCGCGCGAAGTGCTCGAAAAGGACGAGCTCGAACAGCTCGGCCCGGAGTTCGAGAGCGCGAAGAAGCAAATCGCGGTTCCGAACTGAGGCTGGATCAAGGGAGTTCAGCGGGGCAGGACGGCGTCGAGGATTCCCTTGAGGGACTCCTCGATGACGTTGGACCGCTCGGGGTCGCCCTTGAGCATCGCGCGCGCGAACTTCGTCGCTTGGTCGAAGGTGATGTGCGGCGGCAGGGTCGCGACGTCGCCGGCGACGACCGCATCGTAGACGACGGGACGATCCGCGCGCAGCGCCTCGTCCCATGCGGGTCCGACCTGCTCGGGCGTGTCGACCCGAATGCCGCGCAGGCCGATCGACTCGGCGAAGCCCGCGTAGGAGAACTCGGGCAGCCTCTGCGAGGCGTCGTACTTCGGGTCGCCGGAGAGGATGCGCATCTCCCACGTCACCTGGTTGAGATCGTCGTTGTGCAGGACCAGGAAGACGAGGCGCGGGTTCGACCACGTCCGCCAGTACTTGCTGACGGTGAGCAGCTCGTTGATCCCGTTCATCTGCATCGCGCCGTCGCCGGTGCAGGCGATGACCGTGCGTTCCGGATAAGCGAACTTCGCGGCGATCGCGTACGGGACGGCGCTGCCCATCGTCGCCAGGCCGCCGGAGAGCGAACCCATCATGCCGCGGCGCATCATGACGTGCCGCGCGTACCAGTTGGTCGCCGTTCCGGCGTCGCCGGTGAGGATGGCGCGCTCGGGCAAGCGGTCCGAGAGCTCGTAGAAGACGCGCTGCGGGTTGATCGGATCGGCCGCTTCGAATGCCCGCGCGCGTTCGATTTCGCGCCAGTGCCGGATGCTGTGGCGAATCTGGTCGGCCCATGCGGTCTCGGTGCGTGCGTTCAGGAGGGGCAAGAGCGCACGCAGCGACGCCTGCGCGTCGCCGAGCATGTTCAGTTCGGTGGGATAGCGGATGCCGAGGTTGCGCGGATCGACGTCGATCTGCACGGCCCGCGCTTGGCCTTCCTTCGGAAGAAATTCACCGTAGGGGAAGGTCGTGCCGACCATGAGCAGCGCATCGCAGCGGCGCATCAGCTCGGAGCTCGAGCCGGTGCCGAGCAGGCCGATCGTTCCGGTGCAGAGCGGGAAGTCGTCCGGAACCGCGGCTTTGCCGAGGAGCGCCTTCGCGACGCCTGCGCCGAGGCGCTCGGCGACGAGCATCACCTCGTCGGTCGCGCGCAGCGCGCCGGCGCCGACGAGCAGCGCGGGACGTTCGGCGGCGTTGAGGATCGCCGCCGCGCGGCGCAGGTCCTCGTCGTTCGGCACCAGGCGGCCGCCGTCGAAGCCCGCGCTCGAATGGATCGTGTCGTGCTTGTGCGGCTCGCTCGGGACCGCGTCCATCTCCTGGACGTCTTTCGGGACGATCACGCAGGTGACCGCGCGGTCGCCCCAGGCGGTGCGGAATGCACGGTCGACGACGTGGCGCAGCGCGCCCGGCGTGTTGACCTGATAGACGTACTCGTGCGCGACGTCGGCGAAGAGGCGCGTCAGGTTGACCTCTTGCTGGTAGTCGCCGCCGATCGCGGTCGTCGCGGCTTGTCCGACGATCGCGACGACCGGCACGTGATCGCCCTTCGCGTCGTAGAGACCGTTCAGCAGATGGATCGCACCCGGCCCCGACGTCGCAAGGCAGACGCCGGGCTCGCCGGTGAACTTCGCGTGCGCGCACGCCATGAACGCCGCGCTCTCTTCGTGCCGGACCTGGATGAACTCGATCTTGCCGCTGCGCTGCAGGCCGCCCAAGATACCGTTGATCCCATCGCCCGGATAGCCGAAGACGCGCGTCACGCCCCATGCGAGTAGGCGTTCGACGAGGAAGTCGCTGGTCTTCATCCGTTGATCACGCTGCCGCCGTTCACGTGGAGCGTCTGTCCCGTCACGTATGACGACCACGCCGAGCCGAGGTACACGTACGCCGGCGCGACTTCGACGGGATTCCCCGGGCGTTTCATGGGGACATCCTTTCCGAACGCTTCGACGCCCTTCGGATCGAACGACGACGGAATGAGCGGCGTCCAGATGGGACCCGGCGCAACGGCGTTGACGCGGATGCCCCGGTCGACCAGCTGGAGCGCAAGCGATCGCGTGAACGCC
>JAFAMK010000327.1 GCA_019233415.1 Vulcanimicrobiota bacterium | reverse complement strand
CATCACGTCGAGGACGATCGCCTCCGGGCTCCAGCCTTCCATGACGCGCAGCGCCTCGCGCCCGTCGCGGGCGGCGCGCACGTCGAAGCCCTGCCGGCCCAGGCCGTACAGGAGCAGCTCGCAGATCGCATCCTCGTCGTCGACGACGAGGACGCGCGGAAACGCGGATTCCATCGGATGCCTCATAGTATCATCGACCCGGCGCTGCGCCTATTCGAGTCCGCGCCCGGAGGGGCTTCTTGCCGGGGCAACCGCCCGCATGATCCTGGCGTCCGTCTGCACCGACGTGCAGGTGCGCGTCAGGACACCGTCGCGCGATGCTGCTATCATCGCTGAAACTTTTCTTCGCCGTCTGCGGGGGAAGCACGATGTCATTGAACCGATGCGACTGCCGCATCGTCGTCGCGGCGTGCGCGTGCGCGCTGCTTCTGACGACGATCGCACCCGCGTTCGCGCAATCCGTCGCCGCGCCGTCACCGACGCCGAGTGCATCGCCGCGACCGGCAGCCGTCGAGAACCGCGGCGTCGCGTCGAAGACGACGATCTCGGGTGAGGAGCTGCAGCAGGCGAATGCGCAGAACACGTACGACGTCATCCGCGACGTTCCGGGTGTCGCGCAAGCCGACGCGAAGGCCGGCGGCAGCGCCGACAACCTGCAGATTCGCGGAATTCACCTCAGCAGCACGACCGGCTACCGGCTCGACGGCGGGCTGCCGATCGTCAACGACATCATTCTCTCGACCGAGGACAAAGAGCAGGTGCAAGTCCTCAAGGGCGCGGGCGCGCTCGAGTACGGCATCGCGAGCCCGGCCGGGATCATCAACTACGTGCTCAAGCGCGCGACGAAGGACCCCGTCAGTGCGGTCTCGCTGAGCGGGAACGGTTTCGGTCAGGCGATCGGCGCGGTCGACGTCGGCCATCGCTTCGGCGCGTTCGGGTTTCGCATCAACCTCGCCGGCGGCGACACCGGCCAGTACGTGCGCGAGGCCGGCGGAACGCGCTGGCTCGGCGCGCTGACCGCGGACTACACGACGGCGCGGACGCGCGTCCGGCTGGACTACGAGCGCTTTGGGATCGACCTCGTCGAGAACGCCTCGGTCCTCCAGAACAAGCCGGGCACGAACGGCCTGATCGTGCTGCCGCGCATCCCCGATCCCGACAACCTGCTGTCGGGACCCTGGGCGCGCGAGGTCGCGAAAGGACAGAACGTCCAGCTGCGGACCGATTACCACGCGAGCAGCGCGCTCACGTACGTCGCCGAGTACGGGCGCTCCGACGCGGACCGCCTCCGCCGCACGATCACGCAGATCGGCACGTACAACGTGCTCACCGGCAAGGGCACCGAAACGGCGACGCTGGTGCGCGACCAAGACTTCGCCAACCGCTACATGAACCTCGCCGCGACGTTCCGGAGCACGAACGGCAGCACGTTCGAGAACGATTTCACGCTCGGCTTCAACCGCAACGAGCGCCTCTCGAACAACCCGACCAACGGTCAGGCGACGTTCAAGCAGAACATCTACAACCCGACCCCTCTTCCCGCGCCGGCGTTCCCCACAACGCCGCTCGTCTTTCTGCCGCAGAATTCCGCCGACGACGACTACTACGTCTCCGACTCGGTGCTGCTCGCGCATCGCTTCCGCATCACCGGCGGGCTGCGCCGGATCGCGTACACGGCGAACGACAAGCTCGCGACCGGCGGGACGAATACGACCTCGACGTCGTTCCTCGCTCCTGCGGTCGGCGGCGTGCTGGACCTCTCGCCGAACGTCGCGCTCTACGGCAGCGACGTGAAGTCGCTCGACGAGACCGGAACGGCGCCGGTCAACGCGAAGAACGCGTTCTCGGTTCTCCCGCCGGCGCCGGCGACGCAAGAAGAAGTCGGCCTGCGCATCAGCGGAAACCGCGGTTTCACCGCGACCGTCGCGTACTTCGTCATCGACCGCGCGAACGCGACGACCGACCCGGTCACCGGGTTGTTCGGGCTCGACGGGACGAACCGGTTCAACGGGATCGAGGCGACGGTGCGCGTCCGGCTCGCGCCGGAGTGGTCGATCACGATGAGCGGCCAGGACATGAACGCGGTGCAGCACGCGCCGGCCGACCCGACGATCGACGGGTTGATCCCCGAGAACGTCGCGCGGCTGAGCGGCAGCGCCACGCTCGCGTACCGCCCGCGCCAGATCGCCGGGCTCGAGCTGTACGGCGGGCTGCAGTTCGTCGGCCAGCGCGAGATCAACCCGCAGGATCAAGGAACGATCCCGAGCGTCACGACGTCGAGCGCCGGCCTCGCGTACACGAAACGCATCGCCGACAAGCGCGTCACCGTCAACCTGAGCTGCAAGAACTGCGGCAACAAGCGCTACTGGAGCTCGGCGGTCAACGGCGCGCTCGGCGTCGCCGCGCCGCGCACCGTCGCGCTCAGCGTCCGCATCGCCGGACTTCCGTGAAAGGTACCAGGTGAAGAGACTCGTTTCGACCGCCCTGCTTTGCGCCGTGGTCGCGCTCGTGCCGGCAATCCCGTCCGCCGCGCCCGCGCAGTCGACGGAAGGGCTCGACATGCAGGCCGCGCGCGCGAAGATGATGACGAAGCGCGGCCGCACCGTCGCCTACACGAAGAAATTCGATTTGAGCGGCTTGCCGCACTACGTTCCGAAGGCGCAGGTCAGCGGCGCGATCCGCATCTGGGGCAGCAACTACATCACCGACGGGATGCTCGGCGGCTACTGGGAGGACGCGTTCCGCGCGTTCCAGCCCGGCGTGACCTTCACGTGGCACATGAAGACGACGCTCGCCGCGGTGCCGTCGCTCGTGTTCGGCGTGAGCGATCTCGGGATCGGCCGCAAGATCACGTTCGCGGAGCTGGAGATGTACCAGCGCTACACCGACCGCGACCCGCTCGAAGTCTCGGTCGCGACCGGCGCGTATGACGTTCCGGGCTGGAACCCCGGCTTCGGCATCGTCGTCAACCGCGCCAACCCGCTGAGCAAGATCACGCTCGCGCAGCTCGACGGCGTGTTCGGCGCCGAGCGAACCGGCGGCTGGGAAGGGACGAGCTGGCGCCCGCAGTGGGCGCGCGGCCCGCAGCCCAACATTCGCACGTGGGGCCAGCTCGGGCTCACCGGCGCATGGGCGAACAAGCCGATCCACGTCTACGGGCTCAACCTGCGCTACCACCAGGCGACGGAGATGTCCGACAAGCTGCTGCGCGGGAGCGACAAGTGGAACGAACACCTGCGCATCTACGCCAACTTCGTCTCGAAGAAAGGCGCGCTCGAACGCGGCCTCAACGAGGACCTCGCGAACGACCCTCTCGGCATCGCGTACGTCGCGGCGCCGACGACGAACCTCGGCCGCGAAGGCGGTTCGCCGGCGCTGAAGATTCTCGCGGTCGCCGCGCGCGACGGCGGCCCGTACGTGCCGTACACGCTCGACACCGAGCAGAATCGCACGTACCCGCTGTTCGACGAAATCTTCGCGTACGCGAACGCGGCGCCCGGCGCGCCGCTCGATCCGAAGGTGCTGGAGTTTCTGCGGTTCATCGTCAGCCAGGAGGGTCAGGCCGCGGTGATGCGCGACGGGAAGTACCTTCCGCTCACCGCCGACGTTGCGAAGGCGCAGCTGGCGAAGCTCGACGCGCTCGAACGATGACGACGAGGCGGCGCGCGTTCGCCGGGACCCTCGCGCTCGCGGCGCTCGTCGCCGCGGGCGCATCCGCGTCGGCCACCGAGGACGACTGGAGCGCGCTGCCGCGCTACGCGCCGCAGGCGCCGGTCTCCGGGACGATCCGCAACTTCGGCTTCGGCCTCGGCGGCGTGCTGAAAAAATGGGAAGTCGCATTCGCGGCGGTGCAGCCGGGGATTCGCTTCGACGACAAGCTGCCGACGAGCGACGCGGCGATCCCCGCGCTCGTCACTGGCGTCACCGACCTCGCGCCGGACGGCGGCGAGCCGATCATCACCGAGTCGCTGTCGTTCTACGAGACGTTCGGCTACGACCTGACCTCCGTCGTCGTCGCGAGCGGCGCGTACGAGACCGAAGGCCACTCGAACGGCATCGTCGTCTACGTCAACGCCGCGAACCCCGTCGAGAAGCTGACGCTGCGCCAACTGGACGGCATCTTCGGCGCCGAGCGCACCGCCGGGCTCGCCGGCTTCAAGTGGATGCTCGCCGGCGGCCGCGGCGCCGACGCGAACGTCCGCACGTGGGGTCAACTCGGACTCACCGGGGCGTGGGCGAACGCGCCGATTCAAACGTACGGTCACGCGCCGTCCGGCACGACGCGGTTCTTTCAGCTGAAGGTGCTGCACGGCGGCGACAAGTGGAACCCGAACTACCGCGAGTACGTCGAGACCGGGAGCAAGATGATCGGCACCGACGACCTGCAGCAGGTCGGCGGCCTGCGCCACATGCTCGCCGACGAGCTGGCGCACGACCCGTACGGGATTGCGTGGACCGTGCTGCCGCAGGCGCGCGGCATCGCGGGGATCAAGCCCGTCGCGCTCGCCGCCGACGACGGCGGTCCGTACGTCGCGCCGAGCCGCGCGAGCTTCGCCGACCGCAGCTACCCGCTCGTGCGCAGCATCTACATCTATTTGAACCGCGCGCCGAACGCGCCGCTCGACCCCAAGCTGCGCGAGTTTCTGCGCTTCGTCCTGAGCCGCGACGGCCAGGAGATCGTCGCGCGCGACGGCGGCTATTTGCCGCTGCCGGAACGCGTCGCCCGCGAGCAGCTCGCCAAGCTGCGTTAGCACCAGCCACCCTCTGGAGGAAGCCGTCCCCGTGAATCCGTTCTCGCGCATCGTCTCCCGCCGCGTCGCCTGCGCCGCGCTGCTGGCGGCGCTTCCCATCATCGTCGGCGTCGGCGCGCAGGCGCAGACGCCCGACCTCAACGCCATCCCGCCGTACAAGCCCGAGATCAAGGTCGCCGGCGGGCTGCGGATCGCCGGCAGCGAGCTGAAGGGGGTCGTCGCGAAGCTCGTCGCGGGGTTCCAGAAATTCCACCCCGACGCGATGGTCTCGACGAACTTCATGACGAGCAGCGAAGGTGCCCTCGGGATGCTGTACGCCGGCGCGTCCGACGTCGCGCCGATGGGCGACGACGCGAAGATCACCGACCAGATGCCGTTCTACAACACGTTCCGCTACGTGCCGACCGAGATCTCGGTCGCGACCGGCGGCTACGACATGCGCGGCACGCTGTTCGCCTGGGCGATCGTCGTCAACGCGGACAATCCGCTCACGAAGCTCTCGATGGCGCAGCTCGACCGCATCTTCGGCTCGGAGCGCACCGGCGGCTGGGAAGTCGGCGCGAACGCCGACAACAACCTGCTCTTCACCGCGAAGTACGCGCGTGGCCCAGAGACCAACATCCGCACCTGGGGACAGCTCGGGCTCACCGGCGACTGGGCCGACAAGCCGATCCAGACGTACGGCTACGTCGCGCCGGGCTTCGCGGTGAACTTTCAGCGCCAGGTGATGCACTGGTCGACGAAATGGAACCCGAACTTCAAGGAGTACGTCGAGGAAAAGGAAGCGACGACCGACCAGAACGGCAAGGCCGTGATCAGCGAGCGGATGATGGAGGCGCTCCAGCACGACCGCTACGGGATCGCCTGGGCCGCGCTGATGCACGTCAACGGCACGTGCGTGACCCCCGCCGGCACGAAGTGCGCCGCGTATCCCGGGCTGAAGGTGCTCGCGCTCTCGAAGGCCGACGACGGTCCGGCCATCGCCCTAACTGCCGATAACGTGAAGAACCGGACGTACCCGCTGCTGCGCGACGCGTACATCTACGTCAACAAGCCGCCGGGGCGTCCGCTCGATCCGAAGGTGCGCGAGTTCCTGCGCTTCGTCCTCAGCCGCGAGGGCCAGACGATCATCGCGAACGACGGAACCTACACGCCGCTCCCCGCCTCCTACGTGCGCGAACAGCTGAAGAAACTCGACCCCTGATCCGATGGAGAACCCGTTGAACATCCACCGTTCCGTGGCCGCGTCAGCGCTGGCGCTGGCCGCGCTGCTGACCGCCTTCCATGCCAGCGCGCAGACCGAAGAAGACAGCGTCAAGTCGATGCAGGCGCAGGCCGAACGCGCCGGCGTGGTCGCCGAGCGCGGGAAACTGCCGCACTACACACGCACGTTCGACCTCAGCGCGCTTCCGCATTACGTCCCGAAACAGCAGCTCACCGGCTGGATTCGCATCCACGGCAGCAACTATCTCGCCGATGGGCGGTTGGGCGAGCTGTGGGAGAAGGGCTTCGAGAAGTTCGAGCCCGAGGTCAAGATTTCGTACTACCTGCCGACCTCGGCCGCGGCGTTCGCCGCGCTCGACTACGGCCAGGCCGACCTCGTCATGTCGCGCGAGCCGGGCTTCTACGATCTGCTCGCCTACGAGCGCATCATGGGCTGCGACCCCGTGCAGATCACCGCGGCGACCGGTTCGTACGACGTCGCCGGCTGGGAGAACTCGACGGTCATCCTCGTGAACAAGAACAACCCGCTCAAGGGGATCACGCTCGACCAGATCGACGGCGTCTTCGGCGCCGCGCGCGACGGCGGCTGGGCGGGGACGAACTTCCACCCCGAGTGGGCGCGCGGCCCGGAGAAGAACATCCGCACGTGGGGCCAGCTCGGGCTCACCGGCGCGTGGGCCGACAAGCCGATCCACGTCTACGGCTTCAACCTGCGCTACAGCACCGCGACCGAATTCTCCGACAAGTTCCTCCACGCGAGCGACAAGTGGAACGAGAACATCCACGCGTACGCGCACATCGTGCAGCCGAACGGCAAGCGCTACATCGAAGCCGACCAGATCACCGACGCGCTGGCGAAAGACCCGTACGGCATCGCGTACAACCGGTACCGCGGCGACCGCGACGGCACGCGCCGCCTCCCGGTCGCGGTCGACGCGAACAGTGCGTACGTGGAGCACACGCTCGAAAACATCCAGAACCGCACCTACCCGATGTTCAGCGAGGCGTACTTCTACACCACCGTCAAACCCGGGACGAAGATGGACCCGATGGTCAAGGAGTTTCTGCGCTACGTCCTGAGCCAGGAGGGCCAGGCCGAGGTGATGCACGACGGGAAGTACCTGCCGCTCACCGCCGATGTCGTGCGCGAGCAGCTCAAGAAGATCGAGGACCTCTAGCGCCTACGACCAGAGCACGGGCTGGCGGATGAAGAAGTTGCGGTTCGCCTCCTCGACGTCGGATTCGGCGGGAAGCCGCTTCCAGACGTCGAGGTAGTCCGCCCGCCCGTACGCGATCCCCGCGAAGTACAGGCTCGCCTGGCGCATTGGCCAGAGCGCGTCGTACATGACGTCGGGCTTGCGCGGCCAGCGGTGCTTGTCGGCGATGTACGGCTCCATGAACGCCATCGCCCGCGCCATACCGCGTCCGTCGGACAGCGTCCATTGCCACAGGTCGTCCTGCGGCGTGCTGAGCAGCTGCACCAGCGTCGCCATCGCCTCCAAGTTGAAGAGCGAGTAGCCGTAGGGCTTCGTGCGCTCCAGTTCGCGCGGGAAGCTGCCGTCGGGCGCCATCTGCTTTGGGACGAGGACGGTCGTCAGGCGCTCGCGCGCCGCCGCGACCAGCGCCGCGTTGCCGGCGAACCCCGCGAACGACGCGAGCTGCATCGTCCAGCACGTCGTGTGGTTGTTGGTCGCGTCGCGCTCGTCGATCCCGTTCGGCGAGGTCGCGAGCCAGTCGGCGTATTGCGCGAACCAGCTCATGATCGCGGCCAGGTCCGCGCCGGGGACGAGGTGCGCGTCGCGCAGCACTTCGATCGCGCGCACGACTTCGACCAAGTGGATCGTGTCGATCACGCCGCGCCCGCGGCCGGTCGTGATCCCGTGGATCGCCTGCGCGTACTGAAGGTTGGGGTTCATCAGTGTCGCCGGGTCGACGAACCACGCCCGCACGTGGGCGAGCGCGTGGTCGGCGTACCGGCGTTCGCCGGTCAGCACCCACGCCGACGTCAGCGCCGGCATCTGGATGCTGAGCCGCAGCAAATACTCGCGGTGCGCGGTGAAGTTGTGCGGGTTCGTCTCGCCGTCGTGCTGGATGTA
>JAFAMK010000397.1 GCA_019233415.1 Vulcanimicrobiota bacterium | reverse complement strand
GGAAGCGCGAGCACCTTCGCCGACGCGTCGGTCTCCGAGAAGTCGAGCCACTCGGGATGACGGCGCGCCTTCGCGGTCTCGACCGCGGCGCCGAAGAAATCTTTGGCCTTCGAGCGGTCCGCCAGGGTGATCACGTCGCCGGCCTTCGTGATGTACGACGGCACGTTGACGATCTTGCCGTTCACGCGGAAGTGACGGTGCGTGACGAGCTGACGCGCCTGCGCGCGGCTCGCGGCCAAGTTCAAGCGGTACACGACGTTGTCCAAGCGCCGCTCGAGCAGCTGCAGGAACGTCGCACCGGTCTGGCCCTTGACGCGCTGCGCTTCGCGGAAGTAGTTCGCGAACTGCGTCTCGAGCACGCCGTAGTAGCGGCGCATCTTCTGCTTCTCGCGGAGCTGGCGGCCGTACTCGGAGATCTTCTGACGCGTCTTGGTGTTCTGCGTCTTCTGACCCGGCGCGGTGCCGCGGCGCTCGACGGCGCACTTCTTCGACAGGCAGCGGTCGCCCTTAAGGAAGAGCTTGATCTTCTCGCCCGTCTTCGACGTCGCGGTCTCGCGGCGGCACAGGCGGCAAACGGCTTCAGTGTAGCGGGACATCTTTTTCTAAAACTCCCTTACACCCGGCGCCGTTTCGGCGGGCGGCAACCGTTGTGGGGGATGGGCGTAACGTCCTTGATGAGCGTGATCTCGAGACCCGCGGCCTGGAGCGAACGGATCGCGGCTTCGCGACCGGCGCCCGGGCCCTTGACGTAGACTTCCGCCGTCTTCATCCCGTGCTCCATCGCCTTGCGCGCGACGGCTTCGGCGGCCATCTGTGCGGCGAACGGCGTCGACTTCTTCGAGCCCTTGAAGCCGAGGTTGCCGGCCGAGGCCCACGCGATCGTCGATCCCGTGTTGTCGGTGATCGTCACGATCGTGTTGTTGAACGACGAGTGGATGTGCGCGACGCCCGAACCGACGTTCTTGAACTCGCGCTTCTTGCGGGTCTTGGTCTGCTTCTTGGCGGCCAAACGAAATACGCTCCGAAAATTTATCTTGCCGGGGACGCCCCGGTGTCGTCGCCTCGACCGGCAGGGCCTGCGAACCGCAGGCGCTCCGACCTCTGTCCAACCTCGCTCGGCGACTGCGAGGGGCGCACAAACGCGCGTGCCTCCCCGGCGGAGAGACAACGGCTAACTCTACCATAGGCGGAGGTCTGCGGCAAGGGCCGAACGGGGGCGGCCGTGCCCCCTCGCCGCCTGTGGCTATGGACCGCCGCCGCCTTTGCCGTGCTCGCCGCGATGGCCGCCGTCCGGGCGCTCGACTGGAGCTACGGCGCCGACACGGGGACGTTCGTGCAGATCGTCCTGGACGCCGGCGGCGGGATGTGGAACGGGGTCGAGCGGACGACCCACTTCCGTTTTCATTGGTCGCCGGCGCTCGCGGTGCTGTGGCCGTTCTTGGCGATCGACCGCTCGCTCGCCGTTTGGACGCTCCAGGCGATCCTTGCCGCGGCGACCGCGCTGTGCGCGCCGCTGTTGTACGCGATCGCGCGGCCGGCGCTCGGCGAGCGGCTCGCCGAGCGGGCGGCGTACGTAACGCTCCTCTACCCGCCGCTCGTTGCGGTCGGGTTCGGCGAGTTCCGCGACCTCGGTCTGCTGCCGGCGCTGGCGCTGAGCTGGTGGCTCGCGCTCGAGCGTCGCGCGTGGATTTGGGTCGCCGCGAGCGCCGCTGCGATGGCACTTTTGCGCGAGGACATCTGCCTCGAGCTCGCGCTGCTGGGCGGCGGGCTCGCGATCGCCGCCATCGTCGCGCGTGACCGCGCGCGCGCGATCGCCGCGGGAGCGAGCGCACTGGCCGGGATCGTCTCGGGCCTGGTCTACGCGCTGATCGTGGTGCCGCGCGTCGGACCGTGGCCGCCCTCGCACTTCTACGACTATCCGTTCGCGCACGGGCCGGCGGCGTTGCTCGCCGCGCCGTTTACGCATCCGCTCGCGCTGGTCGCCGCGATCGCGACGGTCGGCCGGCTGACGTATCTGCTCGAAGCCTTCGTCCCGCTCGCGCTCGTGCCGCCGTTTCGCACGCGGCTGCTGTGGCTCGCCGTCCCCGGTTTCGCGATCGTGCTGCTCGCGAACTCGGGGCTGGTGTGGCGAATGGGGATGCACTACGCCGCGCTCTGGATCCCCTGGCTGCTGATCGCGTTCGCCGGCGGGCTTGCACGCCTGCGCCTCCCGTTGCGCTGGGTGGCGGCAGCCCTCATCCTTTCCGCGGTCGTCCTCGTCGGGTTCAGCCCGCTGCATCCGACGCATTACCTGCGCCCGTCGTACGACGATCTCGCCGCCGCCCGCGCGGCGGTCGCGCTGGTTCCATCGAATGCATCGGTAGCCACGCACGACGAATGGTACAGCGCGATCGCGGGGACGCATCCGCGGGCCGAGGTCTTCGGCGACCAGCCGCCGCCGGCCGAGTACATCGTCTACGCGGAAGATTTTCCCAGCCGCGCGTTCGTGCAGAACGTCCTTCCCCGGGTACACGCACTCGTGAGCGACCGACACTATCGCCTCGTCTTCACGCGGGGCGCGGTCCGCGTCTATCGCACGTCAGGAGAGAAGTCGTGATCGCGTATTTCGGAACCGGTCTGTTAGGGTCGGGGTTCGTCCAAAAATTACTGGAACGCGGCGAGACCGTGCACGTCTGGAACCGCTCGCCGGAGAAGGCGCGCGCGCTCGAAGCGGACGGCGCCAAAGCGTTCGCGAACCCCGCCGACGCCGTCAAGCGCGCGGAGCGGCTGCACCTCACGCTCAGCGACGACGCGGCGGTCGACGACGTGCTCGAACCGCTCGCCGGGATCATCGACAA